>NZ_JAUBVX010000007.1:0-156814 GCF_036706065.1 Microcoleus sp. A2-C3
GAGACATGACATATCATGTGAATGACTACAATACTTTATTATCATATCAGCTACTCAACCAGAATGAAATAGCCCTGGTATTCTGCTTTCAGCAACTCCCTACAACAAAACCTATTTAGATTTATCTTCTCAGTTACGTTTGTTTGTTCCTGAAGACGAAAATTTAGGACTGCGCCCCGAAGCTTTACTGAATGAATTGGGCGGCGGAATTGAAGGAGAATTAGAATTTATCAAGCGTCATCAATGTTCGGTTCGCTCTTTAGCAGCCTTTGAAAAAAGCGAACATCCCGATGATTGGCGAGACTTGATGAAGCGCTATATGATGAGACGAACTCGCTCGTTTATTAAAGAAAATTATGCGGAAACTGATCCAGAAACCGATCGCAAATATTTAGAATTTCCCGATCGCACTCGCTCCTATTTTCCCAGCCGCATCCCCAAAACCATCAAGTTTAGCTTAGACAATTCCGCAGCCACATTGTCGCCCCAGCCTGACTTTCAGGAAATTGTCGAAGTAATTAACGCCCTAAATCTGCCGCGTTACGGGCTGGGAAATTACATCGCCAAAAAGCCCAAACAAGCACCGACAGAAGCCGAACAGCGACAGTTAAACGCCCTTTCCCGCGCAGGCCGCCGCTTGATGGGTTTTTCGCGCACGAACCTGTTTAAACGGCTGGAAAGCAGCGGTAGTGCGTTTATTCAGTCCCTTGAGCGGCACATCCTACGCAATTTTGTGTACTTATATGCGATCGACCATAACTTAGATATTCCGATCGGCACCCAGGATGCAGACTTGTTGGATACCCGCAACATCGACGAAGATGCTGATTCTGTGGTGGCTAACAGTTTGGAGGCGGAAGAAAGCGACGATGAGGCGGGCGAAACCTTAGATATCGAAGCCCAATTGCTGTTAAGCGAAAAAGCTTTTAAACAGCGAGCAGAAGTTGTTTATCAAGAGTACGAAAAACGCTACCAGCGCAGGTTTAAATGGCTGGGAACCCACTTGTTTGATACTAAGAAGCTTAAACGGGATTTGCTCGCAGATGCCCGCTGTGTCATCCAAATTTTGCAAACTTGCGATCGCTGGCATTCTCAACCAGATGAAAAGTTAGCGGCTTTGGTAAAGTTAGTAACAGAAACTCATCGAGGTGAGAAAATATTAATTTTCACTCAATTTGCTGATACAGTGCGCTACATAACTGATAACTTGACACGCTTAAATATTGCCGGAATTGCTGCGGTGACTGGTCAAACAAAAGACCCGACGGAACTCACATTAAGGTTTAGTCCTGGTAGCAGCGGTAAGCAGAAAACAGTACCGCCCGATCGCGAATTGCGGATATTAGTTGCTACGGACATTCTGAGTGAAGGTCATAATTTGCAAGACTGCGGCATTATTGTTAATTATGACTTACCTTGGGCAATTATTCGATTGATTCAGCGGGTGGGAAGAGTTGACAGAATCGGACAACAAGCTGAGCAGATTTTATGCTATTCGTTTTTGCCGGCGGAGGGAATCGAAAATATTATTAATCTGCGGGGAAGACTGCGGCGGCGCTTACAAGAAAATGCCGAAGTTGTGGGAACCGATGAATCCTTTTTTGAAGACGATGATCCACAAATTATTTTGGATATTTACAATGAAAAATCAGGGATTTTAGACGGAGAAGAAGATGGCGAAGTTGATTTGACTTCCGAAGCTTTTCAAATTTGGAAAAATGCCACAGACAATAATCCAACTTTGAAAAAAACCATTGAATCAATGCCGAATGTAGTTTATTCAACTCGTTCTCATACTCCCGCGCCGATGCAGCCGGAAGGAGTTTTATTGTACATGAAAACAGCCGAGGGAAATGATTCCTTAATTTGGGTCGATCGCGCGGGGAACAGCGTTACTCAGTCCCAAGTAGCAATTTTAAGGATTGCAGCTTGCGATGAATCCACGCCAGCCATTGCTAGGGATAAACAACATCACGAATTAGTCAAAAAAGGCGCGGAATTGATCGCAGAAGAAGAACAAAACGCGGGCGGACAATTGGGGAGGCCTTCCGGTGCTCGTTTCCGAACTTACGATCGCCTAAAACGATATGCACAGCAAAAGCAGGGTAAAATGATTGCATCTGATGAATTGGTAAAGGCGATCGACCAAATCTACCGCTATCCCCTGCGCCAGTCCGCCCTTGACACCTTGAATCGGCAGTTAAAAAGCGGTATTGGTGACAACCAGCTAGCAGAATTAGTCGTAGCGATGCGGATAGATGACCGTTTGTGCATCGTCAACGAAGACGATGAAAAACGGGAACCAATGATTATTTGTTCATTAGGGTTGTTCGAGGGAAAATGATTAAGAAAACTGGGCGGTTGAAACCGCGTCTACACAAGCAAAACCCGCCTCCGCGGGTTGAAGACAAAGGCCGTTAAAATTACATGATTTTCTTGAGTCCGCGGAGGCGGACATGGTTTGTGTAGGCGCGGTTTTAACCGCCGTCTTATCTTTTCCTCAATCTAAAATCTAAAATATAAAATGGTATGACACTATCAATTCAACCTCAATCCAAACTTTCTCTCGCAGCCTTCTTGAATTTACCAGAAACAGAACCTGCTAGCGAATACATCGACGGTCAAATTTATCAAAAGTTTATGCCCCAAGGAAAACACAGTCTGATTCAAACTGAGTTTGCTTCTACAATTAATCAACAGGGTAAACCCCGAAAACTAGCTTTAGCTTTAACTGAGTTACGTTGCACATTTGGGGGACGTTCTATAGTGCCAGATATTGCTGTATTTGAATGGTCGCGCATTCCAGTTGATGAAAATCGAGAAATTGCTAATCGAGTTGAAAGTCATCCAGATTGGCTGATTGAAATTCTTTCACCAGAACAGTCTCCCAATCGCGTAATTAACAAAATTATCTTTTCCCTCCAAAACCAAACAAAATTAGGTTGGTTTGTCGATCCAGGCGATCGATCGATCATGGTATTTCAACCGAATCAGTTGCCAGAAGTCAAGTATCACAACGATATTTTACCAGTCCTCAATGTATTGGGCGATTGGCAACTGCGAGTTTCCGATGTTTTTAATTTGTTAATTGTGGACGCACCCTGACTTCAAAAACCGTTTATTTCCTAGTCCGCATAACATCAGTCGTAGGGTGCGTCGCCTGCGATAAATCTCTAACTAAATACCGATAATCCCACAGCGACGCACCTTTGCTTACAGGCTAACTAATACCATCTATAAAAGGTCTTGTTACACAATAATTTTTTGCCTTGTTTATTCAACGATTGTGTAAGGTGCGTCGCTATCAGATTGTCGTTCTTTTTTGGGGATTGTCGATGGCGACACACCCTACAATAACTTGTTTATTCAACGATTGTGTAAGGTGCGTCGCCATCAGATTGTCGTTCTTTTTTGGGAATTGTCGATGGCGACACACCCTACAATAACTAAAACCTAAAATCATCATTATGTCCCTAAACATTCAACAATCGCGCCAACTCATCCAAGACTTTGACTTTAGCAAATTATTCATCCGCGAACTCGGTTGGTCAAATCCAGCATCCCATAAAGCCGCACCCTTATTAGTAGGCGATGAGACATACTCCCGCCAGCAAATCGCCCAACTTTTAGGAGTAGTTGTATTTGAAATTACCAGCCCTAGCGGTCAAATTCCCAATAGCAACCAAAGACTCACAATTTATCGCGAACTCGTCCAAATATCCGGCGAAAACCTCTTGATATTTGTAGACACAAACCGCACCCAAAGTCTGTGGTATTGGGTAAAACGGGACGGCCAAAAACTCTATCCCCGCGACCACGTATACGTCAAGGGCGAACCTTGCGACTTGCTGTTAAGTAAAATCAGCAGTTTAAAAATATCATTAGCAGAATTAGAAACGCTATCGGTGATTGATATCGCCCAAAGATTGCAAGCAGGATTGGATGTCGAACGAGTTACTAAGAAGTTTTTTGCAGAATTTCAACAGCAGCATATCGAATTTTTGCAAGTAATTCAGGGGATTGACAAAGAAAGCGATAGACGCTGGTATACTTCCGTTTTGCTAAACCGCTTGATGTTTGTTTATTTCTTGCAGCGCAAAGGATTTATCGATGGCGGCAAAATGCTGTACTTGCAGGAAAAATTAGCAGAAAGCAAGCAGCGGGGAACCGATTTATTTTATTCGGAATTCCTGAATGCGCTATTTTTTGAAGGATTTGCTAAACCCCTCGATGCGCGACAGCCTGACGTTCAAAAATTGATTGGGGAAATTAAATATTTGAACGGCGGACTGTTTTTGCAACATACCATCGAACAACATTATCCTAACATCGCCATCGCCGACGCTGCTTTTGAGAAAATATTTGATTTATTTGAGCGATATTCTTGGAATTTAGACGATACAGTGGGCGGGAAAGAAAACGAAATTAATCCGGCAGTTTTGGGATACATTTTTGAGAAATACATTAACCAAAAAGCCTTTGGTGCTTATTATACGCGGCCGGAAATCACCGAATACTTGTGCGACAGAACGATTAACAAGCTAATCCTCGATAAAATCAATGAGGGCGGGCACGGGGGCACCGCCCCTACATTTGAAACAATTACCGAACTCCTGACTAATTTAGACGCCAATCTCTGCCGCCGCCTGCTAGAAGAAATTCTGCCCAATCTAAGTTTATTAGACCCAGCTTGCGGTTCCGGCGCGTTCTTAATCGCGGCGATGAAAAGCTTAATTTACATCTATTCAACTGTCATCGGTAAAACCAAATTTATAACTGACCACCACCTCAAAGACTTACTCGAAAAAATAGAATCTGAGCATTTGTCCCTCAACTACTACATCAAAAAACGGATTATTAGCGACAACCTATACGGCGTGGATATTATGCCGGAAGCGGTAGAAATTGCTAAATTGCGCTTGTTTTTAGCTTTGGTTTCGGCGGCGCACGATGTCAGCGAGTTGGAACCGCTGCCGAATATTGATTTTAATATTATGGCGGGCAATTCCTTAATTGGATTGATTCGGGTAGACGAAGAAAGATTTGATATGGTGGGAGATTCGCGACAAGGAAATTTGCTGCAACCTTTAGCAGCTATGGATTATCAGAAAATTTTAGCTGACAAGAATCAATCGATTGATTTGTACAAAAAACACGCTTTTGAGTCCGGGGAACAAGCCGCAGGTTCTCAAGAGTCTCGGTTGTTAATGTTGCGACAGCACATCGAACAGTTAAATCGGGAGTCGCAAGCTAAGTTAAATCAGTTATTGTTGAATGAGTTTATCCGGCTGAAAATTAAGTATGAAGATGTGCAGTTATCGGGGAAACCGAAGAAACGAGATTTGACGATTGATGATATTGCTGAGTTGCAACCGTTTCATTGGGGATATCATTTTGATCGAGTGTTGGAACGCGGCGGGTTTGATGCGATTATTGCTAATCCGCCCTGGGAAATCTTTAAGCCAAATGCTAGAGAATTTTTTGTGCAGCATAATGAGCTTGCGAAAAAAAGCAAGATGGATATCAAAGTTTTTGAGAAAGAGCAAAAGAAAATTCTTCAAGATACTGAAATTGCTAAAGCTTGGTTGAAATATCAAAGTCAATTTCCCCATGTCAGTGCTTACTATCGTTCCGCTGAACAGTACAAAAATCAGATTTCAATTGTTAATGGGAAGAAAGCGGGAACAGATATTAACTTCTACAAGCTTTTTTTAGAGCAATGTTTTAACCTCTTACGCAAAACTGGCGAGTGTGGCATCATCATTCCTTCAGGAGTTTATACTGATTTGGGAACTAAACAACTGCGGGAAATGTTATTTTTGCAGACTGAAATTGATGGACTGTTTAGTTTCTCGAATGAAAGGTTTATTTTTGAAGGAGTGGATCACCGCTTCAAGTTTTGCCTTCTGACTTTTGAGAAAGGTAAGAGTACAGAGTCATTTCAAGCTGCTTTTCGGATAGACCCGCGCGAAGCAATTAGAGTAAATCAGCTAGATACTTTTCTCAATGACAAAGATGAGCATATTGAGATTTCTGTTGAATTGATTCGCCGCTTATCTCCTGATTCGCTGTCGGTGATGGAGTTTAAAAATCTGGGAGATATTCGGATTGCCCAGAAGATGCTCCAATTCCCTTTGCTTGGCGAAAAGATTGATGGTAAGTGGAACCTGCGACTAACTCGTGAATTTGACATGACTAATGACAGTCATTTATTTAAGCAAGAACCGGGTAATGGGAGACTGCCACTTTATGAAGGCAAGATGATTCATCAATTCAATCATCTTTATGCTGAACCGAGGTATTGGGTGGATGAAGCGGAAGGGAGAAAGTCTTTATTAGGAAAAAATGGTGTAGATAGCGGTCAACAATTGGATTATCAGAGTTACCGTTTAGGGTTGAGAGCAATAGCCAGGACTACTGACAGTAGAACTATTATTGTAAGCCCTATTCCCCGAAAAGTTTTTTGTGGCAATTCAATATTGGTTTCATCAAAAATGGATAAAATATCAAATCCTGAAGTTATTTTATGTCAAGCGATACTTAATTCTTTTGTAGTGGATTTCTACATTCGGCAAATGGTCTCTGCGAATATCAATATGTTTTACATATACCAGACACCAATGCCTCGCTTAACAACAGGCGATAAATACTTCTCGGACATCGTACAACGCGCCGCCAAACTCATCTGCACCGCGCCAGAATTTGACGAATTAGCAGCAGAAGTCGGCTTAAACTCCCACAAAGAAGGCGTTACCGATGAAACAGAACGGGCTAAATTGCGAGCAGAATTAGACGGCATCATCGCTCACCTTTACGGCTTAACTGAAGCGGAATTTGCCCATATTCTGACTACTTTTCCGATTGTGCCAGAAACTGTCAAACAAGCGGCATTGGCTGCTTATTGCAGTTTTGCACCACAAATCGAATAGGGATGGGGTTTCTGAGTTGTGGTTGCGCGGCCGAGAAACCGGGTTTTTTGCCGTGTAAACTTAAGGTAAAATGTAGTCACAGATTGCTGTTTGGCTATTAAGGCCAGATCCCCCCTAGCCCCCCTTAAGAAGGGGGGGACAAGAGTGTTTAAAGTCCTATTCTTAAGATGGGGACAGGATTCTTCTCAAAGTCCCCCTTCTTAAGGGGGATTTAGGGGGATCTGGCCTCGGCTGTGAACGAGAGATACAAAGGCTTTTAAGCGATTTTTAATACAATGAAGGCGATTGCCGTCTCCTCTCTACAGATTGCCGAGAAAATGTAACGAGTTGTAACGTATAATTAAGGCGAAGCGAACAGAGGGCAGTAGTATTAAATGCGAGTTGCGATCGCCCTTATTCCCAGCGATCGCACCTAAAAAGTTTACAATGGCGATCGGGAAGAGCGATCGCTCCTATTGAAGTTAAAATTTAACAAAAGCTCAAAATAAAAATATGGGACTCTTTGACAAGATTCGCGGCGAATTTGTCGATATCATCGAATGGTTAGACAACACCAACGATACCATTGCCTATCGATTCGAGCGCCACCAAAGCGAAATAAAACAAGGTGCTAAACTCACCGTCAGGCCCGGACAAGTAGCAGTCTTTGTCAACGAAGGCCAAGTTGCCGATGTCTTCGATCCTGGAATGCACGAACTATACACCCGCAACTTACCCCTTCTGAGTACCTTAAAAGGTTGGCCCTACGGTTTCAACTCTCCCTTCAAAGCAGAAGTCTACTTTTTTAACACCAAGATATTTACCAACCTGAAATGGGGAACCGCTAACCCCATTATTATCCGCGATCCAGAACTCGGCCCAGTGCGAATGCGCGCTTTTGGAACCTACAACATTAAAGTTTACAATCCACAACAACTCCTAAGCCAATTAATCAGCACAGACGGACTATTTCAAGTAGATGAAATTAGCGAACAGCTACGCAACACAATAGTCACTGCCTTTGCAAATTGGGTTGGCACATCCCGCATTCCCCTGCTAGACTTTGCAGCCAACTACACGCAAATGGGCGAACAAATACGCATTGCCCTACAGCCAAATATCCAACAGTTCGGGTTAGAATTAACTCAGATATTAATTGAAAATATCTCGATGCCGGCGGAAGTTGAAGCAGCACTCGACAAACGAGCCTCGATCGGACTTCTGGGAAATCTGCAGCAATATACCCAATATCAAGCTGCTAACGCCATAGAAGCATCAGCAAATAACCCTAGCGGTGGCAATCAAGCATTAGAATTGGGCATGGGAATGGCAATGGGTCAGCAAATGACAAATATGATGCAATCCCCAGCATCGCCAACATCGCCAACACCGCCGCCACCGCCGCCATTAACACAAACTCAGTGGTACATTGCCCCAAACAGTCAACAATTAGGGCCCTTTGAATTGCATCAACTTCTGCAAAATGGTTTGACACATCAGGTAATGGTTTGGCGTGCAGGTTTTGACGGCTGGAAGTTAGCATCGCAAGTGCCGGAATTAGCATCTTTATTGGCTACAGTGCCGCCACCTCCCCCACCCGCAGCCACCTAAAATTTGGCATATTTAGGTAATTGGTAATTGGTAATCGGTACGCTTTCCCGATTACCTATTATACCAATTTTTTATGAGGCTGCATAGAATCCGATCCCCCCCTAGCCCAATACGGTTTACTTAAGACTATCCAGACGGTAAAAAATCATGAAAAGCAAATACTGGGATTGCTTCGTTCCTCGCAATGACAATCTTAAGTGAACCCTATTACCCCCTAGCCGAGGGCGGGCACGCACCATCCACCGCCCCTACTAAGGGGAGGACAAGATTCCGATCAAAGTCCCCCTTATTAAGGGGGATTTAGGGGGATCCAGATATGTGCAACGACCGATTAAATTGGTGTTATACCAATTTCATAAAGTAGCACTAGATTTTACCCCCCCCAACCCCCCCTTATTAAGGGGGGGCTTCGGAATTCATCTATAGCACATCTTTAGAAAATTGGTATTATCTATTGCGTGTTACCTCACAAATCAACTACTATTATGAATAATAATTCTGAAGCTGCTGTTAAAGGTTTTCCCTGTCCTAGCTGCGGTGCTTATTTACAGTTCAATCCCAAAGCAGGAAAGCTAAAATGTGCTTACTGCGGCTGGGAAGATGCAATTCCTCAAAGTGCCGAAGAAGTACAAGAAAATTCTTACGAACAATATCTAAAACCAGACAAAACGACGCTGACAACTTTATCAACAACAGCCTTAGAAGTAAAATGCAATGATTGCGGAGCAAGTATTACTTTTGAACCGCCGAAAGTTGCGGGGAAATGTCCGTTTTGCGCTTCTCCAATTGTGGCGCAACCCGCAAAGGCTAGCCCTAGCTTACACCCAGAGGGAATTGTCCCCTTTGAAGTTACTGATAAACAGGCTAGAGAAAGCATTCAGAAGTGGCTAAGCAATCGCTGGTTTGCTCCTTCTGCTTTGCAATCCCTAGCGCAACAGGAGAAAATTCAAGGGGTTTATTTACCGTTTTGGACTTACGACTGTTATACGGTGAGTTACTATAAGGGCGATCGCGGAGAACACTACTACGTGACTGAGAGTTATACAGAAACAAACGCTAACGGTGAAACTGAAACTAAAACGCGCCAAGTGCAGCATACCAGATGGTGGCCTGCTTCTGGCAGAGTCGATCGCACTTTTGACGACATTCTGATTCCCGCTACAACTTCAGTCGATCGCAATCGCCTAGATGAGTTAGAACCTTGGGATCTCAAAGAGTCGCTGCGCGCGTACAATTCATCTTATTTAGCTGGATTTGAAGCACAGCGATCGCAAGTTTCTCTCCCTCAAGGATTTGAATCTGCTAAAAATGTCATGGCGGGTACTATTCACTTCGATGTTTGTAGACATATCGGCGGCGACGAGCAGCGGGTTCACAGCATTTCTACAGATTACAATGCTATCACTTTTAAGCATATTTTGCTACCTGTGTGGATGTGTGCCTATCGCTATCAAAACAAGCAATATCAAGTAATAGTTAATGCTCGCACCGCTGAAGTTCAAGGCGATCGTCCCTACAGTGTTTGGAAAATTACTGCTGCTGTTGTTAGCGGTATCGTGTTTGCGGGTGCGATGTACTTATTGTTTAGTGGTAATTGGAGATATCTCCCTATTCCCGGCTTACCCGATCCCGAATCGCAACCAACTTCGTTTGTGGGCGAAAGCGCCAGATTGTCGGAAAAACCCGGTTTCTGAGTTGTCGTTGCGCGATCGAGAAACCGGGTTTTTTGCCAAGTTTTTCGATGAAAGCGCCAGATTGTGAAAAAAACCCGGTTTCTGATTCATCGTTGCGCGATCGAGAAACCGGGTTTTTTGCCAAGTTTTTCGATGAAAGCGCCAGATTGTGAAAAAAACCCGGTTTCTGATTCATCGTTGCGCGATCGAGAAACCGGGTTTTTTGCCAAGTTTTTCGATGAAAGCGCAAGATTGTGAAAAAAACCCGGTTTCTGATTCGCCGTTGGTGGCATCGCTTGCTAAACTATATTGCCCACATTCAACTCACCGAGACGCTTCAAAATACTCAGTACAGTGTACAAATCATTCCCCGGATTGAAAATGTAAAACTTCCGAGAAAAAGCGTACTGCGGTGTTTCCCCCTTAACTAATTTGACAAATAGAAAATCTGCCCCATTCATTAACAAACCGTAAGTAGGTCGATCGCCCGTCACACTAGCTAACATATAAGCTAATAACTGCGGAATACCGACTTCCAAAGAAAACGCCGCTTTCTTAGATTCGATAACTACTACCCAAAACTCCTGAAACAAAGCCAAAACATCCATTTGTCCCCTGACAATTAGTCCTTCATCTTCGTCAATAATTTCTACAGATTTTTCTGAAGTAACGTGAAAAGGAGCAAGATAAAAATCAGCTAAATCTAAAAACGGAGACAGTACGACCATTTTAACTGTATTTTCTAGAAGTGGCGGATGTTTGAGCAAATTCCTGTAACTTGCTTTCACTCTGTCCAGTCGCTGCTTTTGGGCATCAGTGATTTCTGGCAAATCATCTTGCCACTCCCGAAAGAATTGGTCATCCTCAACCCACTCAATTTTGAATTGAGCTTCCAAATCATTTATTGCAATATTTCTAGCTTGAATTGTTTGTGCCATGAATTTAACTTTTTTAACCAATTGTTTTGATAATTTATAATAGCAAAACTTAATAAGTATCGGGCACGAAGGGAAGAGGAGACGGCAATGCCCAAGGAGTGTCAACTTAAGCTGTTAGCCCGCCAAGTCTTTCGTCTGCCCGTTAGTCCGCCAGGGGTTGAAACCCCTGTCTAATAGCTAAAGTCCTCTCAAAGAGGACTCAAGAACTCATTAGTCCTCTTTGAGAGGACTTGCGCTTTGAGGCAGGGGTTTCAACCCTTGCCGGACTATGGGTTGTACCTTAAGTTGACACGGCTTTGGGTAGTGCAGTTTCCCTACAGATTGTCCAAAAAGATGTAACGAGTTGTAAAGTAGAATGAAGACAAAATGAATATAGAGGGCAGTAGTATTAAATGCGAGTTGCGATCGCCGGAGCCGGCCTAGCAGGGTTATCCTGTGCAAAATATCTCACCGATGCGGGCCACACCCCCATCCTCCTAGAAAGTCGGGACGTACTCGGCGGCAAAGTAGCCGCTTGGAAAGATGCAGATGGCGACTGGTACGAAACCGGCCTCCACATATTTTTCGGTGCATACCCAAATATGCTCCAACTATTCAAAGAATTAGACATCGAAGACAGGCTGCAATGGAAAGAGCACTCGATGATTTTCAATCAGCCGGAAACACCAGGAACCTATTCCCGCTTTGACTTTCCGAATATTCCGGCCCCCTTCAACGGCCTGGTGGCTATCCTCAGAAACAACGATATGCTGACCTGGGGCGAAAAAATCAGTTTCGGCCTCGGTTTGGTTCCGGCGATACTTCAAGGCCAGAAATACGTCGAAGAAATGGACAAATACTCCTTTTCCGAGTGGCTCAAAAAGCAAAATGTCCCCCCCAGAGTCGAAAAAGAAGTATTCATCGCCATGTCCAAGGCGCTGAATTTTATCGACCCCCACGAAATATCTGCAACCATTCTGCTGACAGCCCTCAACCGCTTCTTGCAAGAGACAAAAGGCTCGCAAATGGCTTTTTTAGACGGCCCCCCTACAGAGAGGTTGTGTCAGCCGATGGTAGACTACATAACTGAACGCGGTGGCGAAGTCCGACTCAACGCACCCATTGGTGAGTTTTTGCTCAATGATGACAACACGGTGCGCGGATTCCAGATTCGGGGTGTCAAAGGGGCAGAGTCAGAAGTTCTGACGGCTGATATTTACGTTTCGGCGATGCCGGTTGACCCGCTGAAGTTGATGATGCCGAAACCTTGGGCCGAAATGGGTTATTTCAAAAAGCTCGAAGGTTTGGAGGGTGTACCGGTGATTAATGTACACTTGTGGTTCGATCGCAAGTTAACAGATATCGACCACTTGCTGTTCTCGCGATCGCCCTTGCTGAGCGTTTACGCCGACATGAGCAACACCTGCCGCGAATATGCCAACCCAGACAAATCCATGCTGGAACTGGTACTCGCACCGGCCAAAGACTGGATAGGCAAGTCTGACGAAGATATCGTCGCAGCCACAATGGTCGAGTTAGAAAAACTCTTTCCCGACCAAATCCCAGAACCCGCCAAAGTGCTCAAATATCACGTAGTCAAGACCCCACGTTCCGTCTACAAAGCCACTCCCGGCCGTCAAGAGTGCCGTCCCACCCAAACCACTCCCATTAGCAATTTCTATCTAACGGGGGATTATACGATGCAGCGTTATCTTGCGAGTATGGAAGGTGCTGTGCTTTCTGGTAAGCTGACAGCGCAGGCTATTTCAACAGCCAATAACAAATGAAAAATTAAGAATTTTTCATAAATACTGGGATTTGCGCGCGGGCGACGTGAAACCGGGTTTTTAGCCAAAATATTTGCTGAAAACCCTCAATCTCGGTTTAAAAACCAGGTTTCTCGGTTCGGATGCGTCAATCCTAAAGACGTAAAAGAATCTCCCGTTGTCTCAACGGGGGAATGTCAGTTCTAATCTTTAAATTTCTTATTCTCGGATGCTGCAACTGTCAAAACTCCAGTGCATGAGAACTCTGGCTTCTTTGGAAGAATCCTACGAATTGTGCCGCCAAGTCACAGCGAGTTATGCCAAAAATTTTTATTTAGGCACTCAACTCATGCCCGAAGCCAAACGTCGGGCTATCTGGGCGATTTACGTTTGGTGCCGCCGCACCGACGAACTCGTAGACGGGCCTGGTTCTGAGACCACGACCCCTGAAACCCTAAATTTGTGGGAAAAACGCCTAGAATCATTGTTTGCGGGCCATCCCCACGACGATTACGACGTGGCTTTGGTGGATACTTTGTCTCGTTTCCCGATCGACATTCAGCCGTTTAGAGAAATGATTGCGGGCCAGCAAATGGACTTGTACCGCAGCCGCTACCAAACTTTTGAAGAGCTCAATCTTTACTGTTATCGAGTCGCGGGTACTGTCGGGCTGATGTCGATGTCTGTCATGGGTGTGGACGAATCGAACCGGGCTGCCAACTGGAATTGGCACTGGGGAAATAAAATTCCCAAGGAAGAAGCAATCGCCCTCGGTATAGCCAAGCAGTTAACTAACATTCTGCGCGATGTCGGAGAAGACGCCCGTCGCGGCCGCATTTACCTGCCCTTAGAAGACTTAGCGCTGTTTAACTACACCGAAGAAGATTTATTCAACGGTGTGATTGACAACCGCTGGCGGGAATTGATGAAGTTTCAAATTCAGCGAGCTCGCAAATTATACACCAGCGCCGAACCCGGAATCAAAGTTTTGAGTCCCGATATCCGCTGGACAGTGTGGGCTGCTACGATGTTGTACAGCAGAATCTTAAATGCGATCGAACGGAATCAGTACGATGTTTTCCAGAAGCGGGCTTATGTCAGCAATTCTCAGAAATTGCTGTGTCTCCCCGCCGCTTGGATAAAGTCAAAAGTGCTTTAGCCGCTGGCCATATTGCTTCGATATGAGTCCGCGCCGGCGGACTTTGTTATGGCGCATCGAAATTCTATTCCGAGGGCTGATTTTTGCTTTCCAGCAATTGTTTTTCCTGCTGGAGTTTGGCTTCTAAATTTTGAATTTGTTCGCGGCGGGCTTCAAGTTCGATCGATCTGCGAGACAATTCTTGACTTTGCAAAGTGAGAGATTGGCGGCACTCTTCTGCTTTCTGGGCTTCTTGCTGCAAAAAATCGGGAGTAAAGCCTGTGGCTAAATACTTTTCAACTAATTCTAGCACCCAGTTTGTAGCGGTTTGAACCTGCAAAATGTTGAGATATTCGCCAATATCTGCTAAAACTAGCATTCCTTCATTTAACACATTTTGAGCACAATTGGGCGGCACTATCAAGACAGTTTGTTCAGGAAGAATAGCCCAAGTCTCATCAGCATTTTGACAAGCCAGCAATTGCAGACTTATCTCACCTAAAATATCCTTATTTTGTAGTTGGGCTAAATATAACATCAGGGTAATTGGTAATTGGTAATTGGTAACTTTTAACCAGCCTTAAAAACTACGATACAAATCCTGTAGGGGCGGGTTCACCAACCATTTATGGTAAGAATGAATAATATTATAAACCCGCCCCCCACCAACAATAAAAATGTATGATGAATTTATTGGTAAAATGTTGATGTAAATAATGGCGGAGATGGGGCGGGTTTATGAGATTGTTTGTGAGTTTCATAGATGGTTGGCGAACCCGCCCCTACAGCATTGTGGGATGTTTTTTCTGAAGCGAGGCCCACCACAAATAAAAATGGCAATCACCTCAGAAACCGGGTTTTTTTCGAGATTTCTCGTAACTAAACAGAAAATTTCGTAGAAACCCGGTTTCTAGCCCCACCCGCGACTAATGACTAATGACTAATGACTAATGACTAATGACTAAAACAACTTTAGCCGATCGCGCAAAATCTCAGCTTGTTTTTCGGCTTCAGCCAAAGCATCCCTCGCCCCCTGAACCACATCAGGAGTAGCCTTATCCACAAACTTCTGATTAGTCAAACGCGCCGCAGTATGCTTAATTTCAGCTTCCACCTTACTCAACTTCTTCTCTAACTTACCGCGCAAAGCCACCAAATCCACCACCCCAGCCAGAGGAATCAAAACTTGTACAGTACCGACAACCCCAGCAATTGTCTGTCCCAAATCTCCATCCAAACTAGCGGTAACAGTCAGATTTTCCACCTTAGCCAAATCTTTGATGTAAACGCTTCCATCTGAGAGAATTTGGCGTTCCTTCTCGCTTTCGCTTTGCAAAATCGCCGTCACCTTCAGACTCGGTTTGATATCAGAATCTGCCCGCAAATTGCGAATAGTGCGAATTGTCCCGAACAGCAACTCAAACTGTTGTTCTAATTCTGGATCGATCAGCGATGTATCCGCTTCAGGATAAGCTTGCAAAGCCAAACATTGATCGTCACCTGTTTGAGTCAGAGTGTGCCAAATTTCCTCAGTAATGTGCGGCATAAAAGGATGCAGCAATTTCAGAATTCCTTCCAACACAAAAGCAAAAGTTTGCTGCGCCACCTTCTTAGAATTTGGTTCAGCATCCTGTTGTAAGCGAGACTTGACTAACTCAATATACCAGTCGCAAAAATCGCCCCAAATAAACTCATAAAGATTCTTCGCCGCTTCTCCCAAGCCGTAAGTTTCCAAAGAATTGCGGCTTTGTTGCACAACTTGATGATAGCGAGAAAGAATCCAGCGATCGCTAAGATTTGTAGTAAGGTTTGTAGTAAGGACTTCAGTCCTCTCCTCCTGCGGACTAAAGTCCTCACTACGAACCTGGTTTGTAGTAAGGACTTCAGTCCTCTCCCCTTCAGGACTAAAGTCCTCACTACGAACCTGAGTGAGAGGTTTACCCAACTGCTGCGGAGTCTGTCCCTCCAGATTCATCATCACAAACCGGGCCGCATTCCACAACTTATTCGTGAAATTCCGGGAAGCCTCAACTGATTTCGATTCATCAGTTTTGCGATCGTACTCCATGCGAATATTCTGCCCGGCCCCAATCACTTCCTTAACCAAAGTGTAGCGCAAAGCATCAGTCCCGTACTTCGCAATTAACAACAGCGGGTCAATACCATTGTTTTTACTCTTAGACATTTTGTGACCGTTTTCATCCAACACCAAACCGTGAATGTAAACAGTCTCAAACGGCATCTTTTCCGTAAAATGTCCGGCCATCATCGTCATTCTAGCAACCCAGAAAAAGATGATATCAAAACCTGTCACCAGAGTAGTTGTCGGGTAGTAAAAATCAAAATCCTTAGTTTCCTCTGGCCATCCCAGAGTTGAAAAAGGCCACAACCCAGACGAAAACCAAGTATCCAATACATCTGGATCTCTTGCTAGCTGGACATCTTGACCAAACTTAGCCTCTGCTTTTTCCCTAGCATCAGCTTCACTTTTAGCCACCACAAACGGCGTTGTATCAGTAATTTCGCCGTGAGTTTCGCTAACAGCATACCAAGCCGGGATTTGGTGTCCCCACCACAATTGGCGGGAGATACACCAATCTTTTAGCTTCACCAACCAATCGCGATAAACCTTTGTCCATCTGTCAGGAACAAAGACTGGTGAGTTACTTTGGTCTAATGCCTCTAAAGCGCGTTGAGAAAGCGGATCGATCTTGACAAACCATTGAGTAGATAGCAACGGTTCGACGGGAACTTTGCCACGTTCGCTATACGGTACTGTATGTTTGTAATCTTCTATTTTTACCAAAACCCCGTCATTTTCTAACCGCTTTACCACATTTTTGCGGGCGACAAATCTGTCTTGTCCCTGGAACTCTCCGGCATTTTCGTTTAAAGTGCCGTCTTTGTTCATGATGTTAATAAACGGCAAATTGTGACGCTTACCCATCTCGAAGTCATTCGGATCGTGGGCGGGAGTCACTTTGACGCAGCCTGTTCCGAAAGTTGGATCGACAAACTCATCGGCAATGATGGGAATTTCGCGATTGGCGATCGGCAAAGTGACAGTTTTACCGATAAGATGTTTATAGCGATCGTCCTCTGGATTCACGGCCACGCCAGTATCGCCCAGCATCGTTTCCGGCCGAGTAGTCGCCACCTCCAAATAACCGGAACCGTCGGTCAAAGGATAGCGGAAATGCCACAAATGCCCTTCAACTTCCTGCTGGTCAACCTCCAAATCCGACACAGCAGACTGACTCGCCGGACACCAATTCACCAAGTAATTGCCGCGATAAATCAGCCCCTCATCGTAGAGGCGGACAAAGGCTTCTAAAACCGCAGCGGATAAGCCTTCATCCATCGTAAAGCGTTCTCGCGACCAATCGACAGACACGCCCAGACTACGCAGTTGATTAGTAATAGTATTGCCAGATTCAGCTTTCCATTCCCAAGCCCGTTCTAAGAATTTTTCTCGTCCTAAATCGTGGCGAGTTTTGCCTTCTGCTTTGAGTTGTTTTTCGAGAATAGTTTGAACTGCGATGCTAGCATGATCCGTTCCCGGCAACCACAGGGTATTGCGTCCAGTCATGCGGTGATAGCGGACGAGGACATCAATGAGGGTTTCTTCAAAGGCGTGTCCCATGTGGAGGCTGCCGGTGACGTTGGGCGGCGGGATGACGACGCAGTAGGGTTCGCCGCCTGTTTCTGGGTCTGCTTTGAAGGTTTGGTTGTCTTCCCAGTATTTTTGCCACTTGGTTTCGGTGGCTTTGGGGTCGTATTGGGGCGGTAGGTTTGCGGTCATTTGCTGCAAGGGTGCTGTTTTTATATTAAGATTGTGCCACAGAAGGGAGGAGAAGAGTTTTGAACCGCATCGGCGTCAGAGGCAGAGGGAAGAGCGATATTCAAGGCGGGGCGGGTTTACGTTAAAATGAAGGTAAAATTAAAAGGTTTGATGGCATTATGAATGTAGCAGCACTTCGACATCAAATCGATCGATGGCTTGATCTACTCTCTCCAGAACATCTGGCATTGGTTGCGAGTTTTATAGAGTTTCTAAGCCAAAAGCAACGTCAAGGGGTAATCATTTCGCAAAATAATCTGGCAGAGGTTTTCTCAGCAGAAATCCAAGAGATGCCTGCTGCTAATTCTTTTAGTATTTCAGAACCCTCAGAAATTGACGGAGAGGGCCAATCTAAAGCAGCGCTTCTACAAGATTTTCGGCAAGCTTGGCACGAAGCCATGACTGGGCAAACCATTTCGGTTGCTCAAATGTGGGAAGGAATTGAAAATGACTGACTTGCCCTTAATTCAAGTTATAGTTTCACCAACCTTCAATCGCAATTTACGCACTCTTGCCAAAAAATACCGCAGCATACGCAATGATATTCAACCCGTTATCGAACAACTCACACGGGGAGATCTGCCAGGAGATCGAATTGCTGGAGTGGGTTATGCCGTCTTCAAGTTAAGAGTCCGAAATAGCGACACTCAAAAAGGTAAAAGTGGTGGATATCGTTTAATTTACTACGTCCAAACAGCAACGGGAATCATTTTGCTGACCGTTTACACCAAATCCGAACAAGTCGATATTGCAGCAGAGGATATTCAGAACATTATTACAGAATACGAGCAGCAGCAGAGCGAAGAGCGAGAGGATATTTAAGAGTTGGGGAATCTTGCGCCGTAGAAGATGAGGTTTCGATATCTTCAGTGGTAAAATCCTCTTAATATCTTATTTGACAGAACTCCCTAATCCAAAACCCGCCCTCTCTCGGAGAAAGCCACGATTTGGCAGATCGACCGTTTTTTTTCATTAATCCTACTGGTAAAACAACTTGTAATAATTAAGCAGCACCATGAATAACAGCTTTCAAGCTTCTGGACTTTCCTTTGATATTCTCAAACTTAAATATCAAGTGATTAAGCCTCAGTATTGTATATCTATGATGGGCATCTTGAACAGACGAGATCGAGGAACAAAACTGTGTGTACAAGAAAAGAATATGCTGGCAAATTCTGGATTTTCAACGATCCAAACACAGGATTCTTCATCATCCAATCCTCTTTATCAAATTTTAAATAAAGTTGAATTAGGCGGTGAGCTAAGTCAAGTGGATATTGACTGGCTCACAAAAGAACACCTGTTTGATACAATCGAATTTATCCGCAAAGAAGAGGAGAAAAAAAAGGAGGAGAAAAATAAGAAGCAATTGCAAATTTTCAAAAAAGTTGAATGCCTGAGAACATTGTCTGAGTCTGAAGTCAACTGGCTAAAGAGTGAAAATTTGATACCAACGCTAGAAATATACCAGAAACAACAGTTACAAAAATTTGCTCGTCAACAAGAAATAGAAGAAATAAAAGAAGCAACGGAAGAAAAAATAAAAGCATCCCATTTTTTGCAACTTAAGTTAAATTACAAAGCTACAAAATATAAGGATTCTCATTCGTTTAGTCGTCTATATCCCATTCTCCTAAAGCTGGATAGGCATGAGCAGCTAGTTGCCTCAGAAATGGAATGGCTGAAGAATAACCAATTATTTGATACACTAGAAATTTATCAAAAACGAGAGTCAGAAAGGATTGCTCGTGAACAAAAAGCTGAAGTAGAAAGGATTGCTCGTGAACAAAAAACTGAAGCAGAAAGGATTGCTCGTGAACAAGAAGCTGAAGCAAAAAGGATTGCTCGTGAACAAGAAGCCAAAGAAAAAATAAAAGCAGAGAAACACTATACAATAGTGAAGCAACTAGAGACTGGGAAACGCCTAAACCCTCAAGATGGTCAATGGCTTAAAAAGCACCAATTTTTAGAAACTTTTGCCATCTTTCAAGAGCGAGAGTCTTTGCAGATCAATGAACTATCTCAATTGAAAGATAAGTACAAAGCAAGCAAACACCAGGATTTATCAACATCTAACAAGCTATATAAAATCCTGCAAAAGCTTGAATCAAAGCAGAAGCTGGTTCAGGTAGATATACACTGGCTGAAAAAGCAGGGACTTACCGATACAATTACCATTGCCGAAAAAATTCAGGAGCAAAAAAACTTTGCTGCTCTGAAATCTAAGTATCAAGCAACCCAATATGAGGATTCCTCTCTCTCTAGTCCACTGTATCAAATATTGAAGAGAATTGATTCAGGTAAACAGCCAAGTAATGCAGAATTTAACTGGCTTTCAAAGCATAGCTTACATCAGGTTATTGAAGTGACCAAAGAGCGGGAATTAAAGGAACACTTTATTTCTTTGAAGGTGAAGTATAATGTTTCCGACTATAAGGACAATTCTCCCTCTAGCAATTTATACTTAATCTTGCAAAAGCTCGATAAACAAGAGCGACTGGAAGCAACAGATGTTGCTTGGCTGACAGAAAATAAACTTTTCTACCCTAACGAAAAGATTACCATTGAGTATCATAGAATTGAAGCAATTTTTTATGAGCAGGAGTTTCAGAGAACCAAAAACGAATGGAACTTGCCAAGTGCTAGCAGTCATTGGCGCAAAGCTGACGAGGCTCAAACAGCATTAAAACTAACAGATGATCTGGATTGGGATAGGGTAAAAGATAAAAAGCTCAAGTCGGCATTGTTGACAACTAGAGGTGGAGCTTATCGAGATATTCAGCAGTTGAATAAAGCCGAAAACTGTGCGAGAGGAGCGATTGAGTACCAACCTGATAGCCATCACCCTTACACTTTGATGGGAGCAATTTGTTATGAGCGTGGTCAATATTTAGAGGGAGATTCTTGGTTTAATGAGGCAATCAAACGTGGCGCTAACCCCAGAGATATGGATTCGGAAATCAAGCGAGTGGTTAGGAATGCTAAGAATGAGAATAAGCGCCGGGAAGTGGTAGAATTTCTACTGAAAAAAGACCCCTCACGATACGCTTGGGCTAAAGCTTATCTTAAGAAATTCTAAAACAAAAATTTGTAGTTTGTAGGTGGGATTTAACATTGGTGATATCTAATTTTTTAAAACTTCCGAAGTCTTGAAGAATGCGGATTTTTAAGGCATCTTAACGGCCTTTACGACTGTTTACCAATATTATTTGACTTCCTTGTAATCCACTCCGTAACTCGTATCTCTCCCCGACAAATACGTAGTTTTCCCCGTCAAAGTCTCCAAAGTTTGTCTCGTTTTACTCGAAGTAATTGTATTCAACGGTACACCCAACTTGCTAGCCAAACCAGCCGCCACGCCCACACCTTGTCCTTGATAAATATTCACTGTCGCAATTCGCCCGACTGATACCGCCATACCGACATAACCGGACGATCGCCCTACAATAGCTAAATTATTCACTTTACTCGCCAAAGCGCTCTCTATCCCGAAATTATACACCGGCAGCGGCGGAATTCTCGAATCCAAATCCTTGACTCCGCCCCGCAAGTCGAAATCATAGGAAAAACTGCCGATCGACTTTTCTGGTATAGTTCCCCCTTGGATAATCTCCTTCCCCGTCAGCGGCGCTACCACATCGCGCACATTCAAAGTTTGTCTGATATAAATCTCATCCGGGATAAATAGTCTCACATCTTTACCCGACTTTTTTTGCAGCCATTCTTGCAGGTATGACATTTCTTTAACCATTTCAGGAGTCGGTTTTCTGCCGTTAGCTTCCATCTTCATCAATTCGTCAACTTTGTATTTAAACAGAAACCCGTTCCACGACATCGAATTATTTTTATAAACGCAAATATTGGCTTTGTCAAAGAAGAATCCTTTTTCTTGAGTGAAGGGGAGATTTCTATCTACGTGATAGGCGGCTCCGATGGCTACACTTCTGATATTATATCCGTCTGTATAGGCCTGATAAATCGTACTGTCAAAGTTCCTCATCCAGAATTCTGTACTGGCAGGATCTTTATATTTGCTAATGCTAGTTTTAATCTTTTCTACTAAAGGAGTGTCGTAGAGAATCTTATCTTCTATTTTGCGTAAATCGGCGATCGTTAGCCCGGTAATTGTCGGAACTACAGATATAGCTAAGGATTCATTTTTCGATTTTATGTTTTGCGATTCATATCCTGTATAATAAGATAATCCGGCTTTTCTGGCAAGTTCTGCGTCTTGAGTTACATCAATAAAAGAATTAGCTTCAATTTTTGTTTTACTATTGTTGACTTCGGCATATTGTATTTTTTGATTTACTACATGAGGAGTCAGAGTTGAGTTGGAAATAACTTTAACTCCGGCTTCCGAAAGCATCTCTCTAAGAGCTTTGTCAGCGGTTTTTGGTTCTAAGCAAGATTCAGGAACATTCGCTTTATCTAAGAATTCGCGGAAACATTGGGCGTAGGGTTGGCGGTACCAATCGGGGATTTTATCTAAATCAACGTAACCTAAACCGCCGCGGGTGAGTACGCCGCCCAAAAGAGCTGTTGCGTAGTTCGATCGCACGATCGCAACTTTGCCTTTTTCACCTAAAGTTTTCTTAGCCCATATCGCCGCACATATTCCCGGTACTTCATCGCCATACACTACTACATCAAACTTTCTATCTGCTGATGTTTGAGGCGAAGCGGCGGTGGGGCTGCTGGATTTGTGTCGCAAAGTTTCGGTGTCTGATGTGGCGCTGGCTGGGTTTCTGTGTGTGATGTCGTTGGCAGCTTTTTGGAAGTGTCCAGAGTCAACTAAAATTTTGACTGCTACGAAGAAGATTGCGATCGAAGCTAATTTCTTGAAAGTAGAGGGCATTTAGTTGACTCGTTGATAATTTTGCATTACCTGAAAGCGCTGTTCAGGGTTGACGCAGTTGAATATAGCACGTTTAGATAGTTTCGACACACTTTTAACTTTTCCGGGAACCGTGGTAAACGAATCTTCTTAACCCAAACCTGGTGATGCTGTCCTTAGCAGCCAAAATGCTACAATTACATCAATCACAAATTGAAACATAAAAAACATGACTTTTGAGGCGGTTTTAAATCTTGTCAAGCACTTGTCTCTAGCCGAAAAGTTACGATTGATTAAGTGGATAGTTCCTGAAATAGAACGAGAATTAGTTGTTCGGCCCGCTCCCCGCAAATCATTGTGGGGTTTATGTGCTGACTTGGGAATTGCACCTTCTGCCGCTGATATAGATGAAGCTCGCAGCGAAGAATGGGGGAATTTCCCAAGGGAGGATTTCTAATGCTGGGTGCTGTAGCTGATACTCATGCTGTGATCTGGTATATCTTTGCAGATTCGCGACTCTCGGTGACTGCTAGAAGGACAATATAACAGATAGCTGCCGAGGGAAATCAGGTGGCTTTTTCATCAATTACCTTAGCAGAAATTGTCTATCTGAGCGAGAGAGGGCGGATTAATTCAACTACTCTCGATCTATTATTGAGAGAAGTTGAGAGCGATGATGCCTTATTGGTTGAAATTCCTTTCGATCGCAATATAGCTTTGACTTTAAGGCAAGTTGACCGATCGCAAATTCCCGATTTACCCGATCGCATTATTGCTGCTACTGCTTTGTATCTTAATGTACCCGTTATTAGTCGCGATCGTCGGATTCAATTATCTAGTATAGACACAATTTGGTAAATCTGAGCACTCGGCGCAAGTTTAAATTTTCCGGCAACTGTTGTTAGAGGTTTTGCCAGTGTTACTGGTTTGGGAGGGCTATTGATGAGGGTAAGGATGGGGAGTGCGATCGCCTCTCAGATGTCTGGTGTCGGGAAGGGCGATCTGTTACAATAAGTTAATCACAACAATTGAGTCACCTTAAACCTACAGAAAAAATGGAAAAAGTTTTTGTACATCCTGAATGTCCTTTTTCAGTAGAGACATTTAACTTATTGGCACAATTTTATGAAAATCCCAACTCAGATTTTTACATAGCACACAAAAAAAAATTTTTAAAATATGTAGAAGAGCCATTAAAGTATATTTCCAGCCAGGTAGAAGAGCAGTTGCCTGATTTTATTAAAGAATATATAAATGTCAAACGTAAGGGGTTTGGCTCTATTAATGAAATAGGTAATTTGGAATCGACAGCCTACAGTATAATTTTTGATTTAAAAGATATCATTTCTACTGTGCATTGTATAAGTCGTGCTCAGTTAATGCTGAATCTTGAAAACCAGAAATTAACTTTTGGTTTTTCTTCAGAAAGTAACGATTTTGAGGCAGTAAAAGAATTTCGCCTACTGCCTTATATAGATGATGATATGATCGAACTCTTTAAACGTTCTCAACTTCCAAAAAATTATAGCTTCTGTTTGACTCAGAAAGCAACTGATTTTAAATTCACTAACTGGGATTTTGATTCCAGAATGGAGCCCGCAAAAAATGTTTATGAACTATTAGAAAACATTTTCACTGAGTCACCTGGTATTCTACCAGGTGAAGTTAACATAGAACTTACTAAAATTCAGGTTCAAATCTCACTTGAATCACAAAAAATATTAGGATATTCTGCTAATGGCTTAATTAGGAAAATAGGACAAACATTTAAAAAACTATTTCCATTGTTTTTGATTTTCAATTTTTACGATGACAATAATTATTTTACTCCAATTATTCTCAGTGAATATTTGTCAGTATATGAAAAGGAATTTAATCCAGTGTATCAACTAGAAGAAATTTCCGAAACTACTGGTTTTCAAACAACCCAACTAACCCAATGGATACACACCATTAACCGCAAAGGCCAAACCATCATCCAAGGCCCGCCCGGAACCGGAAAAACCTTCCTTGCCCAAAAACTCGCCCAACACTTAATCGGCGGGGGTGACGGTTTCTCAGACACGATCCAATTTCATCCAGCTTATACTTATGAAGACTTTATTCAAGGCATCCGCCCCCAAAGTCAAGACGGGCAATTAACTTATCCAATAGTTCCCGGTAGATTCCTAGAATTTTGCGAAAAAGCCGAAGCCTGTGAAGATATTTGTGTTCTCATCATTGATGAAATTAACCGTGCAAATTTATCTCAAGTCTTTGGCGAGTTAATGTACCTCCTAGATGACCGACCCGACACAGAGCGCTTTATTACACTAGCCAGCGGTAAACAGTTTAGAATCCCTACAAATGTCCGCATCATCGGCACAATGAACACCGCAGACCGTTCTATTGCCCTAGTCGATAACGCCCTCCGTCGCCGCTTCGCATTCATCTCTCTTTCTCCTAACTATGAACTGCTGCAAAACTATCATCATAGAGAGCAAACAGGTTTTCTAGTTGATCAATTAATTGGTATTCTCGAAAATATCAATCGGACAATTAACAACAAACATTATGAACTCGGTATCTCCTTCTTTTTGACAAAAACCTTAGCTGAAGATATCCAAGATATTTGGCAAATGGAAATCGAGCCATACCTTGAAGAATACTTCTTTGATAACCAGGCAAAAATGAATGACTTTCTCTGGGATAAAATCAAGAAAAAATTGGGCTATTGACAATCTAACGCCGTCATTAACGCCGATACGGTGGCGTTACTACATCCACCAAAATTATGAAACCAGGATCTCCCCAAATCATCGGACTGAGAGAATATGAATTACGAATTTTAGATCGAGACTTAATCCCCGAATCAGTAGGAAAAAAAATACACCATAATTATGACAAGGAAATCGAGATAGAATTTCCCAACCCTAAAACACAAGATAAATGGCACTTAAAATCTAAAGGCAGAGTTGGCAACATTCCCATCACTCCAGATTTTCACATTTTTATCCGCCCAAAAGTTCCGATAACAAACTTATTCGGAATGCTTGACTATGCCTACAAACTTAATATCAATTTTCCGAAGGGACAGATTGAGTGCGAATCTTTAGGACAAGTCTATGAACGATTAGCTAACATTCTTGCCCAAAAAATTCTAGAACGCTGTCGCAAAGGATTATATCGCGATTACTTATCCAAAACCGAAAGACTTGCCTACATTCGCGGCCGCGTCGATTTGCGGTCAGCCCTGCAAAAACCTTGGGATGTTAAACTAAAGTGCCACTATACCGAACAAACAGGCGACATCGAAGACAATCAAATACTCGCTTGGACACTCTTCATCATTGGCCGCAGCGGTTTGTGCGGTGAATCTGTTTCCTCCACTGTGCGAAAAGCCTTTCACGCACTCCAAGGATTTGTTACATTACAACCTTTTAAATCAGAAGCTTGTATTGATAGAAATTATCACCGTTTGAATGAAGATTATCAACTTTTACACGCCTTATGTCGATTTTTTTTAGATAACACAGGGCCGAGTCACGAAACTGGCGATCGCGAAATGCTCCCTTTTTTGATAAATATGGCTAGTTTATATGAACAATTTGTCGCTGAATGGCTCAAGGCAAATACACCAAAAGGCTTTGAGGTAGAACCACAACACCGAGTTGAACATGACACAAATTATTTCGATAAGATTGACTTAATTATACGCGATAGTGAAACAAAAAAAGTCCAATACGTCCTCGATACAAAATACAAAGCTCCCGATAAAGTAGCCAATAAGGACATTCATCAAATAGTTGCTTACGCCAATGGGTTAAAGTGCCAAAATGCAATTCTCGTTTACCCGCAAGACCTCACAGAGCAACTAGACATAAAACATGGCGATATCCGAGTTCGCCGTCTAACTTTTTCCCTAGATAGCGACCTCAATCAAGCCGGAAAAACCTTCTTAACCTCTCTACTTCCAAACACCCTCCCATAACTCTACTCTGCGCCCTCTGGGCCCTCTGCGGTTCATTTTTCCACAAAAAAAGAGGCGCAATTGCGCCTCCCAAATCTTTCATGTCTGCGTTTTAAACACTAACAGCCACTTTCGATTCCTTCGCAGTCAACTTCTCGTAAGTCGCCCGCATCTTCAATCCCACTAACACTTGGAACAAACCTGTTCCATTGTTAGAACCAGGATATTCACGGTGCTGGAGCAACAGGTGAGTTAACTCGCCTTCGTACTTCGCAGAAGTCTTGCTCAAATGGCTTTCGATGTAAATAACTTCTTCGAGATTCTCGAACTGACCGTCTACTTCCAAAATCGAGACTTCGTGGCCGTAGAAAGCGTCTGGGCCGTAGTACATCTTAATTCCGGGATAGGAACAAGTCAGTTTGCGACCGCAAGGAACCCAGTTAATTGTTGAACCTTCGTCAAACAAATACGCAGGCTCAAAATTGGCAACTCCTTCGCGTTGGATCATTTGGACGCGCAGAACTTTCCGTTCTTTGTCATCTTTAATCAAGTTGGTGGGCAATACTTGAATTACCACATCAGCATATTGCTTTTGGGGGTCGATGTAAGCGGTGAAATCTGGTTTGCGAGCGTTGATCGCAAACAGCACGTCTTCGTAACGGTGGCCCCGTTCCGCCATGTCGCGCTGGATTTTCCAAGCAATTTTAACTTCGTCGCTGATGTCGAGGTAGACGCTGAAGTCGATGAGATTTCTCACTCGCTCGTCGTAAAGGGGGTGCAGCCCCTCAATCACGATGATGTGATTCGGCTCTACCCGCTCAGGAGGATCGAGCAGACCGGTTTCGTGGTTGTAAATCGGTTTGTCGATCGCCTTGCCTTCTTTGAGCGCCTTCATTTGCTCGGCCATCAGGTCAAAATTGTTAGCTCTGGGGTCTAGGGCGGTAATCCCTGTTTCCTTGCGCTGCTTGCGATCGAGACAATGATAGTCATCGAGGCAGATTACAGTAACGAAATCTTCCCCGAACAAATCTGTCAATCGGCGCAAAAAAGTAGATTTTCCGCACCCGGAGTCTCCGGCTACGCCAATTAAAACCACGCGATCCGGCTTACTTGTCATACTTTCCCTCTAAAAAAATCACTGTTTACTAACTCAAGTCTAGATTCCACAAAATTTAAGGCCGCAGGTAGCGTGCCAGCTTTGTGCGATTTTGTTGCTACCCCGATCGGATCGAGCACTCACCAGCATACAGGAGTCAGTTGACTGCCTGCGAGGGAAGACCCAAGCAATCTTCAAGGCAATTGACATACTCCCCAACCCTCAAGGCATGGGGATTGTGGATTCAAACAGCTTCTGGCAAGCACAGCTTGTCCGATCTTGCCTGGCCTCTAGGTTGATGCCTCAACCTATTTGAGATTTTTTGGACTATGGAGTTGAGACGGGATTTTTACATCTGGCGAATCAACAATATATAGTTCCATCACGATTCCCGTCCGATCGGGCTTGCCCGCTCGCCTGCCTTATAGGATGGGATCGTACCCCAATTTTTTGGCTATTAATGCTAACTTTAGTGATTAATCTTACCAGAATGCGTCCGCCCACTACAAGCTCAACGTCATTTAATCAAATCGTGCTTTAAGTTTTACTTCATTATTATTAAGTTTTATATTTCCATGCCGTATTCCCTTTGATAAGTGAAATCCTCTCCCGATCGCCGGATCGGCCTCTGCCGAATCTCCAAATCAGAAGGAGCGATCGGGGCAGATCCCGCGATCGGGTAAAATATTGGCAGTACGCAGACAACAATAGCTATAGGTCAACACCTGAACGCAGCCGGACTCGATAGCCGGCGTGATGTTCGGCTGATTGGGAACTGGAGGCGCGATCGACCAAAAATTGACACGCCCGCCCGCAACGGCGAAGCCCAAAGATTGGCGCGGCCAATTAGTCCAGATGGCCTTAAGAAAAAAGTAAATTGAGTCTAACGTCACATTCTCTATCTTTATAACTCTGTATCGTGAAGGACAAGCAACAAATGTACAGCCCAAGCATCTCTGGTGTAGCTGCCAACTCAGAATCAGGCAGCCGCATCTTTGTTTACGAAGTCGAGGGTATGCGTCAGAGCAAAGCAACTGACGAAACAAATCACCCAATTCGCCGTAGCGGTAGCGTGTTTATCTCCGTGCCCTACGATCGCATGAATCAGGAAATGCGGAGAATTGCTCGCATGGGTGGCAAAATCGTCAGCATCCGCCCATCAAACGGCGCTCCCGAAACTCATAGCAAAGTTGCACCAGAAGCAGGGCTACAGAGTCAGAAATCTGGAGAAAAAGCTAAGCCCATGACTCAAGCCAAGGAAAAAGTTCAGGTTCCTGTTAACCTCTACAAGCCAGCCAATCCCTATATTGGTAAGTGCATTTCTACAGAAGAAATGGTCAGAGAAGGCGGCGAAGGCACAGTCCGCCACGTCACCTTCGACATTTCTGGTGGCAAATTGCACTATCTCGAAGGTCAAAGTATCGGGATTATTCCCGATGGGACGGATAAAAACGGCAAACCTCACAAAATTCGGCTTTACTCGATCGCCTCTACCCGTCACGGCGACAACCTCGACGACAAAACAGTCTCCCTGTGCGTCCGCCGGCTAGAGTACAAACACCCAGAAACAGGCGAACAAGTGTTGGGCGTTTGTTCGACTTTTCTCACCGGTTTGGAACCAGGGGCTGATGTCAAAATCACCGGCCCAGTAGGCAAGGAAATGCTCTTGCCCGAAGACGAAGATGCCACCGTAATTATGATGGCTACCGGTACGGGTATTGCTCCTTTCCGCGCTTATTTGTGGCGGATGTTTAAAGAAAACAATCCAGAGTACAAATTCAAAGGTTTAGCTTGGCTGTTCTTTGGAGTTGCTTACACTCCCAACATTCTTTATAAGGAAGAGTTGGAAGAATTGCAGCGCGAGTTCCCCGATAATTTCCGCTTGACTTATGCCATCAGCCGCGAGCAAAAAACTGCTGACGGCGGCAAGATGTACATTCAAAGCCGGATTAAGGAGAACGCAGACGAATTGTGGGAATTGGTTCAAAAGCCGAAAACTCACACTTACATCTGTGGTTTGAAGGGAATGGAAGGCGGAATTGACGAGGGAATGTCTGCTGCATCTAGCAAGCACGACGTTGACTGGACAAGCTATCAAAAACAGTTGAAAAAACAGCATCGCTGGCACGTTGAAACTTATTAATGTGTAGCTTGATTTAATTTGTTGAATTGTAGGGCGGGCTTCGGCTTGCCCTATATTTTTTGAAACAATTTTGAGTTTTGAGTGGCTTGTTCAATCAAGGCAAGTGTAAAATATACAGTAAGCTCACCGAAAAAGGGAGATGACTGATATGGTACTAATTTCTACCCAAAAACTCACCTTTGAAGAATATCTGAACTATCAGGGAGAATCAGGTGTTTGTTATGAATTATATCGGGGTAATTTGATTGAAATGCCAACACCCACAGCTATACATATCAAAATCTGTGAATTTTTGGTTTACCAGTTCCGACGCTTCTTTGCAGCACATAACCTACCGCTAGTTGCAGTTGTCACTACCGCAGTCCGAACCGAGGAAAACTCTTCGCGCGTTCCTGATGTTGTGATTTGCACTCGGAGTCTGTGGGAACAAGTCTGCGCGCAACCAGGTGCGGCTGTGCTAGATTTTGAAGAAAAACCGCTGTTAGTTATCGAAGTTACCAGTCAAAATTGGCGGAACGACTATATCCGTAAACGGGCAGAATATGACTTAATTGATATTCTCGAATATTGGATTGTAGACCCCAATCTACTGAAAATACGAGTATGCAGCCGCCCCGAAAATGAAGGCAGTTATTCTCATCAGGAATTTTTGCCGGGACAGCAAGTTCAGTCTGTACAGTTCGCTGAATTTATTTTATCGGTGAATCAAGTGCTATATCCGCCCCTAGTAGAAGATTTAATTCGAGAAGAAGAAGCGCAGCGACAGCAGCTAGAACAGCAAGTCGAAAGACTAGCCCAACGACTCCGAGAAATGGGGGTAGATATCGATACAGAAGTTTGAATTGTCATACCAAGTTAGATCCCCGACTTCTTAAAGAAGTCGGGGATCTGTATATTGAGTTTAGTTAAATGACAAATTGCTTTATTATCATACAATGATTGTAGATTAGAGTTTCAACGGGTCAAAGTCGTGGCTTTCAAAATTGGTTTGCTAGGTTTGGGTACAGTTGGCGCGGGAACAGCAGAGATTTTGCTTTCCCCAGACGATCGCCATTCGCTGTTGCAGGAATTGGAAATCTATCGGGTGGGAGTGCGCGATATTTCTCGAACTCGGTCTTTACAATTGCCAGAAAATGTGCTGACAACTGACCTAGAGGCGATCGCCACTGACCCAGAAATTGATATTGTAGTAGAACTGATTGGCGGATTGGAACCGGCGCGATCGCTCATTCTGCAAGCGATCGCCAACGGGAAGCACGTAGTCACCGCCAACAAAGCAGTTATCGCCCGCTACGGTAGTGAAATCTTCGACGCTGCTAACGAAAAAGGCGTTTACGTGATGTTAGAAGCTGCTGTAGGCGGTGGCATTCCGGTCATTCAAACCCTCAAACAATCTTTAGGTGCAAACCGCATCAAAAGTGTGACGGGCATCGTTAACGGCACAACTAACTACATCCTGACGCGGATGCAGACAGAAGGTGCAGACTTTGCCGAAGTGCTCGCGGACGCTCAGCAATTAGGTTATGCTGAAGCTGACCCCACAGCAGATGTGGATGGATTAGATGCGGCTGATAAAATTGCTATTTTAGCCTCGCTAGCTTTTGGCGGACGCATCAAATTAGCCGATGTTCACTGCGAAGGTATCAGAAAAGTTAGTGCGGCGGATATTGACTATGCCGATAAGCTAGGATTTGTGATTAAGTTGTTGGCTATTGCTGAGGAAAAATCCCCAAGTTCCAAGCAAAATGGGGATGAAGAAGCGGAACTCCTCTCGATTCGAGTGCATCCTACTTTGGTGGCGAAGACTCATCCGCTGGCGAGTGTCAACGGTGTTTACAATGCAATTTTAATCGAGGGAGATGCGATCGGGCAATTGATGCTGTACGGGCGCGGTGCGGGGGCGGGGCCGACAGCTAGCGCGGTGGTATCGGATATTTTGAATGTGGCGGCAATCCTGAAAACCGAAACTGTGCCGATTCCCCATCCTTTGCTGAGTTGCACTCACCAACACTACTGCAAAATTGCTGAAATGCAGGAACTTGTGACTCGGTATTACGCCCGTTTTCTGACGCGCGACAATCCGGGGGTAATTGGTAAACTAGGGACTTGTTTTGGCCACCATCAAGTTAGTTTGGAGTCCATTGTGCAAACTGGAATTCACGGCAATTTAGCAGAAATTGTGGTGGTGACTCACGATGTGAAGGAAGGTAATTTTCAGCAAGCGCTGGCTGAAATTCGAGCGATGGAAGCTGTCGATAGTATTGCGAGCACTTTGCGAGTTTTGTAAGCATTCCACAAGGTTCGTAGTGAGGACTTTAGTCCGCATCAAAGAAAGGACTAAAGTCCTCACTACCAACCTTTTTGAGCGCGCAATTGAGGTTCGTAGTGAGGACTTTAGTCCGCATCCAAGAAAGGACTAAAGTCCTGACTACGAACCTTTTTGAGCGCGCAATTGAGGCTCGTAGTGAGGACTTTAGTCCGCATCAAAGAAAGGACTAAAGTCCTGACTACGAACCTTTTTAGATTGTTTTTAATTTAGTATGGATCAATACAATTGGATTTTGTCGATCGCCCTACAGGAAGGCACTTGCTAGATTCTATCTACGAAAAGTTTGCCAAACCCCAACTACACGATACTTTCAAGCCCAGCAATCCGTCAATTTACATTCGGCACGAATCTGGGCAAGTTGTTGATGGAAATTATACCATAGAAAAAGTCTTTGAAGACTCTGGTACTGGTTTTTATGCTGAAAGTCGTTTTCCCGTTTCTGGGAACAATCCGCCCGTGCTCGTGATTCGCGGCTACGGTTCTTGGTATCCTTTTGAGCGCGTTTTGGAAGATACGCCTGATGTATTTATGGCTAAAGTAGAACGCCAGTTAAAAGCGGCGGAAACTGCGGGCGCGGTTGATTGGATAAAGCAGCAATTTCACAACGGAAAGCCGCCGGATGTCATCGGAGAAAGTTTGGGCGGCAAAGTTGCTCAGCAAATTGCAGCAAAATACCCTAATTATCTGCGTTCTACTGTAAGTTTTAATTCTGTGGGTGTTTCGGAAAAGTTAGCTCAAACTTCCACCGCTAACAATGTTTTTCACTACTTTAGTTTAGGCGAAAGATATGCTTTTTGGGCAAATGAAGGCGATTACATACCGGGAACAATTTTTGTGATTTCCCAGAAAGGGGAAAACTGTTGTTATAAGCTAGAAGAGGCGATCGTCCGAAGGGCTCATTTTGAACGCAAGTTTCGCAAAAAACGAGTCCTGATCGTAATATTGGCTCAGTGGCTGTTGTTAAATCGGCATAATGCGATCGTCCTCAACAAGAAAAAGCCAGTAGTCGTTCAGATCGATCGCGCTCAATTGCAAATTTTCCGAAAAAGTCGCTTTGTTTAAATTCAGACCAAATTGCTTCAGGTAGCAGAGGGCTGATTTTCCCGCGCTGCGACGGCGAGTACCAGACAAAGGGCTGCGATCGCTTTTTCCCACTCTTCCTTAACAGCGGCGGGTTCAACCTCATCAAAAGCGCTAACTAAGCGAGGGATCGATCTTTCTAATGCTTTGCTGGGAATCGATTTGTGCAATTCAACTAAACGAGTTAAACTTTCTTGATTTTTCAGAAAACCCACTACCCATTTAGTAGTATGATCGGGACTGTCCGGGACATTTTGAATTCCTAGTTCTGTTTGCAACCAGTCGTAAAAAGGCGGGAGCTTTTTGGCTAAAACAGCTCCAGCAGTGGGCAAAGTTTCTTTGAGCAAAGCAGTATCGAGACTCCCCAATAGTTGATCTATTTCCGGTGATTCCAGCAAGCTGTTTAATGGGAGTGAAAGCATGGCTTCAGAAGCTTCAGGGGATAAATTCAAAGTCCGAGAAAAGGTTTGCAGCATGGGAAAGTATTTGGTATGGATGACTTTTTCACTATAACAATAACACGCCTCCATGAATATGAGCTACCTCATGTTAGCTGAATAGGTTCGTAGTGAGGACTTTAGTCCGCATCCAAACTGAGGACTAAAGTCCTCACTACGAACCTATATTTGAATATTCTAAACAAATGCTCCTTTAGCCACCATCACCACCTTACCTCCGACCAAAACTTCTATTTCTTCCTGATTTTTTTGAGCTTTCAGCAACAACAAAGAAGGTCTGCCAATCTCATAACCTTGTTCGACTCTCACATCAATCTTGGCTTCCCCGCAATAACCATATTCTACCAAATATCCAGCCAAACAGCCATTGGCACTGCCCGTCGCTGGATCTTCGGGAATTCCTAATGAAGGGGCGAAAACTCGGACGCTTAAATCATTAATGTCGCTGTAGGTTTCCGGGCAGAAAATTAAAATTTCTTTGGCTTCTGTGGTATCGATCAGTTCAAAATATTTGTCTAAGTTGACTTGAGCTTTTTTGAGCGCTGCGAGGTTTTTTAACGGTACAATGATAAACGGAACTCCGGTGGAAACTTCTTGAATCGGGAATTTTAAATCAATTTCATCGACTTCTAAATTCAGAACGCTGGCGATAGTTTCGGCTGATAAAACTTTACCGAATGTTGGCGGGTTTTGTCGCATCCATAAAATATCTGCGGATTGATTATGATAATTAAAGGTGACAGGAATTTGACCGACGGCTAGATTGAGAATTACCCGATCGACCTTTTCGCCAATTATCTCTTGCTGCAACACAAACGCAGTGCCCAACGTCGGATGACCGGCAAAGGGCAATTCCTTCTTGGGCGTGAATATCCGCACGTCGTAGCCGTTATTTTGCCGATCGGGCGATCGCACAAATGTAGTTTCCGAATAATTGATTTCCCTGGCTATCAGCAGCATTTCGGCCTCTGAGAGCTCGGCAACTCCAGCGCCGCAAAATACAGCTAGCTGATTTCCAGCATATTTTGACTCGGCAAACACATCTACTATATAAAAATTCATAATTAGGTTTGTGGTAAAATGGTAAGTCTTGGACGCACTCCGACTAAAGAAACCGGGTTTTTTAGGGCATCTGAGGGTTTCAATCAAGTATTTCGCAAAAAAAACTGGTTTCTGGGTCTCATGCGTTAAGTCCTTGATATTTTACATTAATCGCACCAGATAATTAGTATAAAATAGAGAGTAGGCCCAATGGAGTTTCTAAATGCCTGCTAAAGATGTTTTTCACGATACTGTCAAAACTGCTTTACAAAGAGACGGATGGATAGTTACCCGTGAAAACTTTCGAGTGCAAGTCGATGACGAAGGTTTAGCAATGTTTATTGATTTGACTGCTGAAAAATTAATCAGTGCAGAAAAAGCAGGTAGAAAAATAGCTGTAGAAGTCAAAAGCTTTCGAGATCGATCAGATTTCTACCAGTTTCATGCAGCCCTCGGTCAATTTCTCAACTGTCGATCGGCATTGAGAGATATTATGCCAGATTTGATTGTGTATTTAGCAGTTCCTTTAGAAACCTACGATGAATTATTTAGACTAAAATTCATTTAAGGACGTGTGGAAGAATACGATATCAAGCTAATTATTTTTCGTCCCGATTCGGAGGAAATTGTCTTGTGGAGAAATTAAACTATACTGAAGCGATCGAGAAAATTCTGAACAACTTCTCAGACATGGTGGTACGAGAAGGAACAGAAGTTAAAATTATTCGCGATCGGGAAAGCGGTCATTACTTGGTTATTCTCGCAGGCTGGAACGACCAATTAAGAGTATACGGTGTTTCAGTTCACATTGAACTCAAAGATGATAAAATCTGGATTCAGCAGGATAGGACAGATACAGGAATAGCTCAAGAATTAGTCGAATTCGGAGTACCAAAAACCGATATCGTACTTGCTTTCAAATCTGCTTTTACCAGAAAATTTACAGAATACGCCTTCAATTAAATTGGTGTTTTCTAGTTGCCAATATTTGCCTGGTAACGCAGATGCTTTGGCCGCACAAATGCCCAATGCCCCAATTCCCTATTTCAAACAGCGAATCGCCTGCAACATTCCCCTGGCTTTATTCAGAGTTTCTTCATACTCCAGATCCGGGTTAGAATCTGCCACCAAACCAGCACCAGCTTGCACAGAAACTGAATGTTTATTTCCATCTAAAGAACGAACAACCATAGTCCGAATGGCGATCGCACTATTCAACTGTCCCTCAAAATCATAATACCCGTAAACCCCAGAATAGGGGCCACGGCGGCAACCTTCCAACTCGTGCACAATTTCCATCGCCCGAATCTTCGGAGCACCGCTAACCGTACCCGCAGGAAAACCAGCTTTCAACAAATCCCAAGCTGTCTTACCCTCGGCCAATTCTCCCACCACATTGCTCACAATGTGCATCACATGAGAATAACGCTCAATTCCCATCAATTCATCAACTTTGACAGTACCGTTTTTGCAAACTCTGCCTAAATCATTCCTGCCCAAATCGACTAACATGACGTGTTCCGCAATTTCCTTCGGATCTTGCAACAATTCAGCAGCCAAAGCATCATCTTGTTCGGGAGTTTTCCCCCGGCGGCGCGTGCCGGCAATCGGCCGTAAAGTTGCCATCCTTTTACCGTCAGCAGTATTTTCTGCCTTCACCATAATCTCTGGACTAGAACCGATAATCTGCCAATCTCTGAAATTAAAATAAGCCATGTACGGAGAAGGATTAATCAATCGCAAAGAGCGGTAAAGTGCAAAAGGATCGCCGCTATATTCCGCCTCCAGCCGCTGCGAAATTACTACCTGAAAAATATCTCCTGCTGTGATATAATCCTTGGCTTTCAAGACATTTTCACAATACTTGTCGCGGGTGATATTGCTGGTGTAAGCTAATTCTGTATTTTCATTTGTGGAACCGACATCTTGCTCGTCCCTCGGCGGAGTCCATTCTATGAGAGTAGATTGCTGGGAAAGCGGCGATTTGAGCTTATTTACTAGCTGAGAAACGCGATCGCACGCTTTGCCGTAAGCATCGGCCAAATCAACGCCAACTTCGCGCAAATCCGCATAGGCTACGGCCCAAATCTTCCGCTTCACCTGGTCAAAAATCAGTAAATTATCAACCTGCATCCACAAACCATCCGGCAAATCATTCTCGCTGGCCGGATGCACGGGAACTCGCGGTTCTATCCACTTAATTAACTCGTAACCCCAAAAACCGAATAACCCGCCAATTCCCGGCGGTAATTGTGGCAATTTTACTGGTTTGTAAGGCTGCAAACACTCATTTAATGCTGCAAACGGATCGCCCGTAAATACTTTTTGCGAACCGTCGCGGTAAACTTGAGTTGTGCGATCGCCCCTAGCCTCCAAAATCCACAGCGGATCGCACCCTAACAAACTGTAACGCCCGACTTTTTCGCCACCTTCCACCGACTCCAGCAGAAAACTGTAGGGTTGACCGGCACAAACCCGATACCACGCAGACACTGGCGTATCCAAATCAGCAACCCATTCTTGATACACGGGTACAAAATTGCCTTGTTTCGCCAGTTCTGAAAATTGTGAGAAATCGGGAAATATCATAAAGAAGAAGGAAGAAGGAAGAAGGAAGAAGGAAGAAGGAAGAAGGAAGAAGGAAGAAGGAAGAAGGAAGAAGGAAGAAGGAAGAATGCCCTTCGGCTTCGCTCTTCGGGTGAAAAGAAGGAAGAAGAAGAAGGAAAGAGAAGAAAGAAGGAAAGAAGAAGAAAGAAGAAATACACACTAACCTTTTTATCCATACATATTGTATGTTTAATTAAGTGGATTTACTTGCAATCAATAAACAAAAGACGGAAACCAACATCCATCGGGCGATTGGTACTCGCCAACTGCCATCACCGCCATCGGTTTGACGGCGCGCAGCCCTTCTTTCAAGCACCAGCGAAACAAACTTGCGTACCTCAGCGGCAAGTGGAAAGCTAGCACATCTTCGGAACTGTACGCAGCAGCCCCCAAGAGCAAAACCTGCATATCTGCCTCTGTTTCGGCGACGCTGTGACCCAAAGCAGACACCGCACAAGTATAAGCCACAATCCGACCTTGCTGGTACGCCACTAAGGGAGAATAGTTATTCATGGCGTATTCTATCTCGGAAGTTCGATCGCACCCGCATACTTTTTCGCACAAAGCCTGACATTCGCCCACATCCTCACCAGTCAGGGGCCGCACCTCAAACCCATATTGCGGCTGGCTGCGAAACTTCCCCTCCATTAGCACGAAAGGTTCTTTCACTTCAAAACCCAGAGAAGCGTACAGCGACAGCGCAGCCATGTTGAAAGATTCTTGCACCAAACGGATGCCCTCCGCGTCTTTTCCCCGTTCCACCAAGGCTTTCATGATTTCTCGCCCTGCGCCGCGTCCTTGAAAAGCGCGATCGACACTGACGGGCCCGATACCGCGTATCGGGTTGCGTTCGTCCATAAAACCGCAGCCGACAACCGCACCATCACTCTCAGCTACGATGCCAAAAAAAACCGGACTTTCGATAAAAAGGCTAATAATCTCAGTTGACAATTCCTGCGTCGGAAAATCTGTGTTAGGGAAGCAATGGCGATCGGAAATATCTTTAAAAGCTTCATAATTAATGCGAGCGCAAACATCGATATCATTTGGTGTTGCTCGCCTGATTGCGACATTCATTTTATAATTAATGATTAAGTTTTAATTAGATTTGAAATTTGCAGCAGTGGGGCGCGGCCCGTTGCTGTCAGCTCAACCCTAAAATTATTGATAAATCTCGCTTTTATCCGAGTCTCGATGGGAGCATCTCCTGCATTAGAAAAAGCATTTTTTTATTATAATGCTGTCCTCGCTCGCGAGTAGAACCAAGCGAGCGAGGACAGCACTAAAAAGCAAAACTGAGACTAGCCTGTCTCGATCGCCCTCAATTACCAAAAAAATGGGTAGGAAAGAGAATACTCTTCCCCTTTTGTTTGGGGGGCCTGCGGGCGATCGGTCTAAACTGAGCTTTTGAGGCCTTATTACCTTTTCAAGCTCAGCGATTAGCTCAAAACCTAAACTTCGTAGGTTTTCTTACCGGTGAACTTCACCTTAATCGGATCGGGATTGCTGCCAATATTGCGGTCAATCTTACCGACGTAGGGACGACCTTCGTTCACCTTCTCAGGGAACACGCCATCCTTGGGATGCAGGTACTCATTAGAACCGTCGGGAAATACGCGGTAAACTTTGTAGTTCGTGATTTTGAATTTCGCCCGCAGTTGCTGGCCGCCCAAAGCGATGCACTGCTCCTTCCGGGGCAAATACAGCAAGTTGTCGCCTTGACGCATAATCGCAGCGCCACCTGTAGGCATTTCAAACACCTGCTCCTTGGGGCTAGTCCAAGTGATAGCATACTTCTCTTCAACTAGCGCCTTGGTCAGCAAGCCGCCGGTGCTGCCGCCGAAGATTGGGGGTTGTCCAGTCAGTTCTTCTGCCATAGATATATCCAAAGGATTTTACGGCATCCTATCATTCAGACTGCGCGCTGTTCTCAAAATTGTAAGGAAAGTTAACAGTTTGTGGGCGATCGATCTTTTCTGATCATTGCTAATTAGTATTTAATAATTGATATTTTGTAATTTTTGCAAAACTTAGAAAACATAATTATCAAATACAAATTTCGTAAAAAATAGCTCAATAAAAACGCAATGCTTCGGGTGTTTGTAGCGCACCCTAAGCATCGCACATTCCCCAAATTTACCCTCTACGGGCGATCGCACCATTTACCGCACCCAGCCTAAGTCAAGAACCAATTAGGGTCATAGCCGCGTGGAATTTGACTCAAAGCAGTCCAAGTTTCTCGATCGACAATCCCATCAACTTCAATGCCAAAGCTTTTTTGAAATGCGCGAACAGCCTCCTCCGTCTGAGTAGAAAACTCGCCGTCAATTTCGCCACGATAGTGCTGGGAAAGCCTAAGAACTTCCTGAACAGTAGTGACTGCTTCCCCAGAACTGCCGAATTTAAGTACCGGCATATTAACCGGAGATTGAGTATCAAGCGCCTGCCAAGTAAGCGGCCCGACAATACCGTCCGGCGGCAAGAAAACCCGAAACTGAAATAGTTTCAAAGCAAATTCAACTGCTTTATCAAAAATTCCTTTTGCAGGCGGCCGGTAAACGCGCAGCTCGGTTAGCAGTTGTTCTAGTTCCAACACGACTTGACATTGAGAACCTAATTGCAGTTGCGGCTTGTTGGCGATACCTTCTTAGGTAGAATTCATCTGAGTTTTCAGTGACATAATCGATTTTGTAACATCTAGCTTTGAGTGTTTTTTGTGTAAAAAAGTTTTTCCTGTCGAAACATTTGCATCCTCAAGTTTTGGCGAATCAACACTGGCGATGGCAGTATTTCAACAGATTCGATCGACTTTTAGAGTATCTATTAGCTGATTTGCCCAAAACTGCGGGGTCAATGAAGATGGGAATCGATCGCATCCGCGACATTATGCAATCTCTACGCAACTATTCCCGCACCGACACTCTGCACAAAAGAGCAGTTGACATCGGGGAGTCATTGGTCATGGGTCATTGGTCATTGGTGTCAAAAATTGCCTGAAAACCTTTGTATATCTCGCTGATAGCAGAGGCAAGATCCCCCTAAATCCCCCTTAAGAAGGGGGACTTTGAGTAGACTCTTATCCCCCGCTTATTAAGGGGGGTTAGGGGGGATCGACGCTTGGATACACACCAGAGATACAAAGGTTTTTAGGCGATTGTTGACACTAATAAATAATGCCGTTTCCTTGCGGAAATTATGGACACGGCAATGCCATTTCCCTAGATTCTAAACAATTGGAATAGTAAAGTGAAATTCGCTTCCTCGGTCTTTTCCTGGAGAATCTGCCCAAATTTTACCGCCCCAGCCTGCGACAATCTGCTTGCAAATTGCCAATCCCAAACCGGTACCGCCGGCGCTGCGCCGCAATGCTCCTTCTTCTTGATAAAATCGATCGAACACTACTTTTAAACTATTCGCCTCGATTCCCCGCCCGGTATCGGCTACGAGCACTTCCACCATCGCAGAACCGTTGCATTTGGCTCTGATGGTGACGCTTCCCTGCGGTGTGGTGAATTTGCAAGCGTTGTCTAGCAGTTTGGACAGCACCTCGACTAACCATTCGCCGTCTGCTTGCACTAATGGCAATTCTGCGGACACTTCGGCGATAATTTGTGGCAACTTGCGATCGAGTCCGCCGCGCGATCGCACGCTGCTGAGGGCCAAATCCACGCATTCTTGCAGCGTCAGCGATTCTACATTCCATTTAACTTGTCCGCTTTCTAGGTTAGAAAGAGTTAAAAAATCCTGGACAAGTTTACGCATTCGATCGGCATCTCCGAGGGCAGTTTCTAACATGATTGTTCGCAATTCTTGGGGCATATCTGGCTCGGAGTTCAAACTTTCCAGACATACTTGAATCGTCGATAGCGGAGTGCGGAGTTCGTGTCCGGTGATGGCTATGAGATTGCTGCGAGTACGGTCTAATGCTTCTAATTGTTGGTTGAGTTCTTCTAAATTAGCGTAGGTTTCTGCTTGAATTAAGGCTGCTCCGAGTTGGGTGGCGATCGCCTCTACTAAAGCAATTTCGTCTTCTTCCCAAGGCGAAGTCGATCGGCACTGGTGCATTTCCACCATGCCCAAAACCCGCCCATGATAAAGCACCGGCACCATCAACCAAGAGACTATCTGCCAATTTTTGACAATTTTGCCCAAAGATTTTGTATCGACAATCAGCGGGTCTTGTGCTGTGTCTTGGATGTAAACTCGCTCTTGCCGCGCTACCGCGTCGTTCCATATTGGATTTTCCTGCAACGGCCAAGTCTGATTTAAGAGAGAACTAGCACCAGGGCGCAAAAACTCGCGATCGATTTTGACCGACACATCTGCGGCTTTGCAGCGATAAATCAAACAACGGCTGGCTGACAGGGCTGTTCCCAGTTCTTGCACTGCGACTTCGACGATTTCTTGCGGGTTGAGAGACTGCCGCATTGCCGTTGTAATTAAGTTTATGAGGCGTTCTTTGCGTTCTTGGGCGGCGATCGCGCTGTATGCTTTCAGGAGTTTGTGCTGGCCTGATTGCAAGTAGGTTACTAAGCGTTTGGTAAAAGCGTCGCTCAATTTGGGATTGGGAACTCTTGAGTTTTTGGGCGCGCTTTTTTCTGGTTTGGCGGCTGGGGAAGTCGCGGATTTCCTGATTTTTTTGGTTTTGTTTCCCAGCTTGTAAGTTGTGCGCGCTCGATCGATCTTTTCGGTCAATTCGGGGCGATATTTGACAATTCGATCGAGCAACAATTCGGCAGCTTTGCAGCTTACCTCCCTGTCGAACGTCCAAACTCCCTCAAATCTGCGAGCTTGATCAATCAACAGCGGGCCGCGATCGTCCTGATTCTCGATCGGCACAATTTTTTCTTGACAAATCAGACAAGTTGAGTAGTGTTGCCCCAGCACCACTAAGTGCCACTCTTGACTTAATGCGTCCTCCGGTGCAAACGCCACAGTTTCGTGATGTTCGGAGGAATTTTTAAACTCAGTTTCCGGTACTGCTAGCACGTATACCTGAGAAGATAGAGCAGCAATTCGCCGATAGCGGTGAGCTTCCTGTAGGTAGAAGCGTTCTCGCTGAAAGCTAGCAATGACTAGCGGTTCGTCGTCGGAGCCAGCCAAAACCAAGTCTTCCATCGCGTGAGACAGCGCTGTCATGGAAGATTTGAAATAAATTTGTGCCCGCAGTGGGGGCAATGCTTGCAGAAGTTCTGCCAGTAGCGGAATTGGGACGATCATCTACCCTTAAGCGTGCATTTTTGCCGATGACAAAACTGGAGCGATCGACCGTAAGTTGAGATCGATCCCTTTCCAGTATCTCTCAAAAGTCGCTACAAATAGGCCGTTAGCGAGAAACTAACGGCCTATTATTTATTTCAGTAAGCGACTCTGAGTATAAATGCTGCGACTGCGATTAAATTAGCGTCGTTCGCCCCCTTCGTCGCTGCCGCCGGGAGATGATTTGTAGAGAGCATCTAATTGTTCGCGCGCGTCTTGCACAGTCAGCGAACGCATCACTAGCAGCGGCTCGTTGACAATATTGCCGTATTCGTCTAACAGTTCTGGATGGGGTACAGCTTGAGAGCGAGGATAGGATGCGGAGCCATGATTTGCCCTGAATTGTTGGGGGCGCTGGGACTCCATACCTACCGTGACGAGACTGCGGATTAAGTTACCGACAGCCAGAAAAGCCAGAACAGTGAAAGCTAAAATATAAAGCAGGTGTAACATGATATTTTCCTCCCGGCTAAACAGCCGCACAGCAGTTTACAAATGTGTTTCAGCAAGTAATAACTTATTAACTGGAAATTTGTTTGAACTTGTCAAGTCGGCTGCGACATTTCCTCTTGTTTGGGATTTAACAACAAGTTTAACTTGAACTCGCTTCCTTATTTTTCACGGGGAGCTGACTGCCATGAGCGAAAGCGAGCCGATACTTGCCAGCATTCGGCGAGCAATCTGTGCCACGGCATCAGTGCTGCGGTTTCAATTGCAACTTGACCTCCGGTTGCTTGAAATAGAGCTTTAGCAGCGCCTACTTCTTGCTGAGCCTGTTTGACTCGCGCCAGCAAGTCCGATTGATCCTCGCCGCTCAGAAAGGGAATTTCCTCAGTTTCTAAGAGAGTGGTCGATCGCTCGAACCAGTATCTAAAATCCTCTAACAGCGGTTCCAGTAGGGATTTGAGCAACTCTGATTCCGGCAAATTGGAATTAAGCATGAATAAAAATTGGGTTATCTACTTATTCTAACCTTAAACGTGCTTTACAATCTGTAACATATTATTAACAATAATTCAAGGATTTAAAAAAACTAGCAGGTGGGGGTGAATAAACTTAACCGTGCCAGGAGCAATTTTTGAGTCAAAATCCCAAAATTATGGGAAATATTGGCTCAGACAGCGTGTATATAGCTGAAGGCTCTGTTATACAGAAAACAACAAAAGCAACAGTTTCAAAATTAAGAAAGTCCACAGGTATCAACTTACGTCAAACGTAGTACAGGTATGCTGTCTGACGATTAGGCCGCAGATCCCCCCCTAGCCCCCCTTCTTAAGGCGGGAACCGGAAACGACGATCAAAGTCCCCCTTCTTAAGGGGGATTTAGGGGGATCTAGACTCAGCTAAAAGCGAGATTTTTGAAGTGTTCTAGCCTGAAGTTGACACCAATAGCCTCAGCCGGAAGTCGGCGGTTCCTGTCCCATTCTGAGTAAGATAGAAGCAACTACAACTCTCATTAATTGCTAAATTCAGCCGATGTCTAGCTCAGAATCAATGAACGCTCCAGAAGAGTCCGTTAAAATTCAGTTGCCCCGCACCAGCGAGTCGGAGCCACTAAAAAAAATTCGCCACACCACATCTCACGTTATGGCGATGGCGGTACAGAAGTTATTTCCCAAGGCTCAAGTGACAATTGGCCCTTGGATTGAAAACGGTTTCTATTACGATTTTGATTGCCCCGAACCTTTTACTGAAAAGGATCTCAAGGCAATTAAAAAAGAAATGATCAAAATCATTAACCGCAAATTGCCTGTAACTCGGGAAGAAGTCAGCCGCGAGGAAGCCCAACGCCGGATTAAGGAGATTAATGAACCTTACAAATTAGAAATTTTGGCAGGTTTGATTGAACCGATTACTCTTTACCATTTGGGTGACGAATGGTGGGATTTGTGCGCCGGGCCCCATTTGGATAATACCAGTGAATTGAATGGAAGGGCGATCGAGCTAGAAAGCCTAGCAGGAGCATACTGGCGCGGCGACGAAACCAAAGCCCAGCTACAGCGCATTTACGGCACAGCTTGGGAAACACCCGAACAGCTAGAAGCCTACAAACACCGCAAAGAAGAAGCCCTAAGACGAGATCACCGCAAATTAGGCAAAGAATTAGGCTTATTTATTTTTGCCGATGCGGTTGGCCCCGGTTTGCCTTTGTGGACACCGAAAGGCACGATTCTGAGAAGTATTTTAGAAGATTACTTGAAACAAGAACAAATCAAGCGCGGCTACTTGCAAGTTGTGACACCGCACATTGCCAGAGTTGATTTGTTCAAAATTTCGGGACACTGGCAGAAATACAAAGAAGATATGTTTCCGCTGATGGCTGAAGACGCAGAAGCGGCAGCAAATGAACAGGGTTTTGTGATGAAACCGATGAACTGCCCTTTTCACATTCAAATTTACAAAAGCGAGTTGCGATCCTATCGCGAATTGCCGATGCGCTTAGCCGAATTCGGCACAGTTTACCGCTACGAACAATCGGGAGAATTGGGTGGTTTAACCAGGGTGCGCGGCTTTACGGTGGATGATTCCCACTTGTTTGTCACGCCGGAACAGTTGGATGCTGAATTCTTGAGCGTGGTGGATTTGATTCTGTCAGTATTCAAGAGTTTGCAACTGAAGAATTTTAAGGCGCGTTTGAGTTTCCGCGATCCGAATAATTTAGAGAAATACATCGGTTCCGATGAAGCTTGGGAAAAGGCGCAAGGTGCAATCCGCCGCGCGGTGGAAACTTTGGGAATGAATTATTTTGAAGGAATTGGGGAAGCGGCTTTTTACGGGCCGAAACTCGATTTCATTTTCCAAGATGTGTTGGATAGAGAATGGCAATTAGGGACTGTTCAGGTAGATTACAATTTGCCAGAACGTTTTGATTTGGAATACGTTGCTGAAGATGGCACTCGCAAGCGTCCGGTAATGATTCACCGCGCTCCTTTCGGTTCTTTGGAGCGTTTGATAGGAATTTTGATCGAACAGTACGCGGGGGATTTCCCAATATGGTTAGCGCCGATTCAGGTGCGGTTGTTGCCTGTTAGCGAGGAGTTTTTGCCGTTTGCTAAGGAAGTGGAGGCGAGGATGAAGGCGCTGAATATTCGCGCGGAAGTTGAGAGTAGTGAGCGTTTGGGTAAGTTGATTCGCAATGCTGAGAAGGATAAAATTCCGGTGATGTGTGTTGTGGGTGCGAAGGAGGTTGAGGCGAATAGTTTGAATGTTCGGACTCGTGCTTCTGGGGAGTTGGGGGCGATTTCGGTTGATGAAGTTCTTGGGAGGTTGCAGGCTGCTATTAGTAGTTATGGCGATTTTTAGGGGAGTTTTTTAACCGCAGATGCACGGGGATTAACGCAGATGATAGTTTGATATTGTCTGCGTTTTTCTAATCTGTTTGCTAAAATGATAGTAATCAACGGGAGGTACGATTATGCCTAATCCTTTTCCGGGGATGAATCCCTATTTAGAAAGTCCTGACTTTTGGCCGGAAGTTCATCATTTACTGATTAGTGCGATTAAAGAGTCCCTCACTCCGCAATTGCGCCCCAAATACCGCGTCGCTATTGAAAAGCGAATTTATGAAATTCAAGGTAAAAATTCTCTATTATTAGGTAGTTCTGATGTCTCTATCGAACATAAACACTATCCCACCAATCCGGTATCATTTAATGTTGCTGTCGCTGCCCGCACTGTGGAACCTGTAAAAGTGAGAATCCCAGTGTCGGAAGAATTTAGGGAAGGATATTTAGAGGTAATCGACATGGCGACAAAGGAAGTTGTAACAGTTATTGAAGTGTTTTCACCTCCAAATAAACGTCGGGGGGAAGGTCGAGAAAAGTATGGCAATAAGCGACATAAAATATTTGATACCAGTACGCATTTAGTCGAAATAGACTTGTTGCGCGGTGGGGAACCTTTGCCAGTGTTTGGAGGTTATAATGAAAGCGACTGTCGCGTTTTAGTCAGTCGCAGCAATCAACGTCCGATCGCAGATTTGTACTTATTTAACATTCCCGATCCAATTCCTGCATTTCCCTTGCCTTTGCGTCCAGAAGACGTAGAGCCTGTTTTGGATTTACAAGCGCTGATTAATCAAGTATACGATCGCGCGGGATATGATTTTGAAATCGATTATACCGCCGAACCCGTTCCTGCGCTGTCGGAAGCCGATGCTGCTTGGGCTGATGGTTTGTTGCGGGAGACAGGGTTAAGGGGTTAATGTAGTGGAAAATTTCAACAATATATTACTATGCCTAATCCATTTCCGGGGATGAATCCCTATTTAGAAAGTCCTGATTTTTGGCGGGCGGTTCACAATCGGTTGATAGTGGCGATCGCAGATTTTTTGACTCCGCAACTGCTGCCTAAGTATTTAGTGGACATTGAACAAAGAATTTATCAAATCAGCGGGGAAGATGCTTTATTGGTCGGTATTCCCGATGTGGCCGTGCAGCGATCGCCAATTCCAGCAACTTCTAGCACTGGAAATGTTGCTGTCATGTCGCCGTCTGTGACAGCTTTGAGAGTGAGAGTGCCTACAACGGTGGAAGTTAGAGAAAGTTATTTGCAGGTAATAGAACAGGAAACTAAGAAAGTAGTTACAGTAATAGAAGTGCTTTCGCCGACGAACAAGCGCGGCAAAGGGCGGGAGATGTATGAGGAAAAACGCTATAAAGTGTTCGCAGGGCGATCGCACTTAGTGGAAATTGACTTGCTGCGAAGTTACCAACCTTTGCCTGTTTTTGGGAATGATATTGAGGGAAGTTATCGGATTTTGGTGAGTCGGGGAGATTGTCGCCCCGCGGCTGATTTGTATTTGTTTAATCTACCAGATGCAATTCCGGCTTTTCCTTTGCCTTTGCGTAGCGGCGATGCGGAACCAATTGTCGATTTACAAGCGTTATTAAATGGGGTTTACGATCGCGCCGCCTATGACTTTAGAATAGATTACACCGCCGAACCGGTGCCTGCGCTGTCGGAACCGGATGCTGTTTGGGCTGATGCTTGGTTGCGGGAGACGGGGTTAAGAGGGCGATCGCAAATAACAACGGATAGTTAAGCGCCTAACCGCTTTTTCAAAGCATCCAAAAAATGAACAGACCAATATTCAAGGAATCGGCTTTTCAGGGGTTTAATGAATTTATCCCAAGGATTGAGGTCAACAATATAATTACCGATTTTGATGCCAATCGGCTCTAAATGTTTGCCTTCTATTTCCTGGCTCAATAAAGGCAATTTTCTATTACTTAGCTGTTGTATGAGCCAAAGTACATCGCTGTTTTTTTGTTCTTCTAGACTTTTGTTGATATCATTGATAGAACCAGCAATATTATCTCGATCGAAAGAAATTATTGCAGTCAAATTAAACAGAGAACTATTAGCGATAAAGCATTGAGTTTGTTCTCTGGTTGGTAGCACTCCTAAACGGAATTTGTCTAACAGTTTTGCTAGCGATCGCACTGGAATAGCGCTCTCGGTATTGCTGATATCAGGAGCAATTAATAACGAGGGCTGGTCTTTAATTGAAGGTCTGTCGATGCCCAGATTTTCGATTAAGCTATGAATCTGTTCGTAGTCAGGGCGATCGCAGAATTTATTCACAATATTTGGATACCGATCGTCGCTTAAAAATTCTAAAAGAGCAATGTACTTGCATCCCAGACTGTGACCTACCCAAAAATAACTCGATAGTTCTTGATAAATTTCGCTTTCATAGCCTAATTTTTGAGAAATTTTGGTCAGTTCTGTTCTCAGGATCTCCTGTTCTTTTAATAACCCAATAGCGATCGGCCAGTGACGAAAAGTAAATCTAAATGGCAAAGCAACTACGGTATAACCTTCTTCAAACAACTGCTGTAAAAAATATCGATAAAACAAAGTTGGCAAACTACCAAAAAGAGTTCCACCAATAAATTGAATAACACCTTTGGGCTGCGGATGAACAGCTACCCAACTAAAAGAAACAGGCTGAAATTTAAATGAGTTCGACATTTGAATAAAGCTCAGTGAGTAAGTGGGCGTAATTAAACGTTAGTAAACGTAAGGTGGGCATTGCCCACCCTACAGTTACTTACCCTTTAACAGTTCTAGATGCTAGACATTCTGACAGGAATCTCGAATTTTTCCATCACTGTATTTAGATCTTTCAAATTGACATCACTGGGATCGAGTTGGGCTAGCAGTTCCACTAGCAGTTGACCTTTTTCTGAATTGTCGGCTTCCAAACTAGCCAAGTCCAAAGTACCGTTGCTTAACTGTTCCAAAATCGGCTCAAGAGTTTCCAAATCGATGCTAAGTAGTTTGCCTCCTTCAGGAGGAATTTCGTTCAAGCCTTTTCCACTGGCGATCGCCAAAGTGTAATTGATTTGATCGAAGTCGAATCCAGTATTAGCTTTTGATGGGAAATCATTCGGCAAGAAAGTACCGCGAATTTCGGGATTCAATAACACCTTGACTGGTTTTTTGCTTTGGGGTTGGGGTAGGGGTATGGGTTTTGGTCCAGGCAGTGGAAATTTGATGAGTGCTGGCGGCAAAAATAGTGAGACATATCCGCGCACTTCCAACAAACCTGGATCCAGAGCTTCTGGGATTTTGGGCAACAATTCAACAGATGCTGTTTTGTGAGCGGGTATGGTGAAAAACGCACGATATACCTTCGGTTTCCCGTTCACCTGAGTCAGAGGTACCTCGAAGTTAGCGCCTTCAACATCAACAACTAAGAAAACGTTCTTCTTGTCAAGCAAGATTTTATTAGGATCTGGCGGCACGGGTAAGCTGACGGTAAACTCAATCCGATATCGCAAGTCGATCGCTTCGAGATTGGAGATGGTGAGAAAGTATCCTTGAACGACTCGGCGAGCCACTGGGAGGAGTGCTGCAGGGATGCCCTTCACAGGTGCGATCGGCTTTGCGAGGATTTCAAAGGTGGAAATTTCCATGTTGTTTTCAGAGTAATTTAACTTTTTGGGCTAGTCTTTACCCGGAAAAATTTGTTTATGTTTTTCCGTGGCTATCTCTATGAATAACTGCTCGTCGTGGTTGGTTAACAGTCCCTTTTTCTAGTGACACTCACTTGAGTTAACTCAAGTGAGTGTCACTTGATTGTGGGACTTGACAATTTAAAATTTTTGTTTAACCCCTGAGAAACACGGATCGGGAATTAAATTTATCCTTGTGTATCTGAAGATGAAAAGAAAATATCGAAGTGATAATCAGCCCGATCGCACATTAATCTGTTGGTATAATCCCCCTTTAATGGGTCCGGGGCGATCGAAAAACTCAAAACAGCTACACAAAACGTTACATTTTTGTTACCATCGTGGCGAGTCTGTCCTCAGCATTCGCCCTTTTAACCTTCAAAACTAACCGTTATGGATCAATCTCCCTCCACAACTCCCGCCTCCGAAGAGCTCGCCGCCGAAACTCCGATCGCGCCGACAAACAATGCACCTCCACCGAGTTATGTCAAGCTGGCGATGCGGAATATGGTTCGCAAGCGCGCGACTTCTTTGTTTCATTTTGCTTTGACGGCGGCCGGACTTTTGGGCGTACTCGTCGGTTTGGCTTTTCTTGATCGATATTTCAACTCTTAGAATACCCGGCGCTTGAAACCGCGGCGGTTGAATACCGGACGGTTGAAACCGCTTCGATACAGACACTCACGCGCCTCCGCGGGTTAAATACCGCGCCGTTTGATGTGATCGCGCGATCGACCCATTGCAATCTTCAACAGATTCCTGTAATCTGCCTGCTTAAAGCAAAAAGTCCCCGCCGCCCGATCGCCCAATTTGAAATTGTAAAAAAATTGAATATATTGCTTGACAACAGATGCGAAAAATGCTAATTGAGGTGAACGTCGAAGACTGTTATGGACTCGCCCAACAATCCGCCGACACTGACAACCACCCGGAGAATCAACCCAGCGGGGAGATTGCAGCCGAAACCTGGGAAAATTGGTTTAGCGTTTGGCTGGAAAACCAGGAGGCGGATGTGCCAGTCGCCCCGGGCTACGAAGTCAGTCTGCGTCTCACCGCCGATGCCGATATCCAAGCCCTCAACGCCCAATATCGTCAACAAGATCGATCGACCGATGTCCTAGCTTTCGCATCTTTAGAGGTAGACTGTCCTCAGTTAGAGGAAATGCAGTCATCGGAACCTCTATACTTGGGTGATATCATTATCTCGATCGACACAGCGCAGCGACAAGCCCAGCAGCAAGGACATCCCCTGAAGACCGAACTAGCTTGGCTGGCATCCCACGGTTTTCTACATCTTTTGGGCTGGGATCACCCGGATGAAGCAAGTCTGACTCAAATGCTCGATCGACAAGAAACATTGTTGCGCGCGATCGGTCTTGAGATCCAAACACCATAACTGACATTGATACTGATTTAACCAATCATGCCAAGCTCAACATAACTCTCTAAAATTACATCAAAACTTTACCAAAAGCTGAGGAAAGTTACCTAGACTTGATGAAGTGAATTTTACAAGTCTAGCTTGCATTCATTTTTGTAACTTAAAGTTGGTTGTTATGACAATAGATAGACCGTCAATTTCATCAAACATCCCACCGTTTGCGATCATGCCTCAAGACTCTTCGAGCCCGACAGTCCACGAGTCAAAAAAGCCCTTGAAATACAGACGAGAACTGTCCTGGAAAATCGCCTCTAGTTTAGCTACGAGTTTTAGATACGCTTGGGGTGGGCTGACTTATGCCTTTGAAACTCAGCGCAATTTTCGGATTCACACTATTATTGGCACTTTGGCGATCGGACTAGGACTATTTTTGCACCTGAAACCTGTAGAAATATCAGTAATCGGTGTCACAATTGGTATAGTTTTAGCAATGGAATTGTTGAATACGGCGATCGAATCGGTGGTAGACTTAACCGTTGGGCAATCTTACCACGAACTCGCCAAAATTGCCAAAGACTGCGCTGCCGGAGCCGTTCTGGTATCCGCAATGGCCGCGGCGATTGTCGCTGCTGCACTGCTGCTTCCTCCCTTGTGGGTAGTTGTTCAAATTGCGATCGTCCGTTAGTAACTTATAGGCCAGGCAAATTTTACATTTTAGATGACCAATTTGAGGCTTTTAGTTTTATTTGTACATATTGCAGCTATTTTAATCTTGGGCATCTATCTAAAATCTTCAAACTATTGCATTCAGGCAGCGACTCAATCTAAGATCTAAAATCTCAAACCTAAAATCTAACTTAACCCGTGATTATAGTCATCGATAACTACGACAGTTTTACATACAATTTGGTACAGTATCTAGGAGAACTCGGCGCTGAATTGCCCGTAGCAAAAGAAGTCCAAGTCTACCGCAACGACCAAATCTCCTTAGCAGAAATTCGCCGATTGCAGCCCGCAGCAGTGGTTATTTCTCCAGGCCCAGGGCGACCGGAAGATGCGGGAATTTCTCTGGAATTAATCAAAGAATTGGGGCCGACTTTACCAATTTTAGGCGTGTGTCTTGGACATCAAAGTATCGGTCAAGTATTCGGCGGCAAAATTGTTTCTGCACCCGTATTAATGCACGGCAAAACTTCTCAGGTAGAACACGCAGGAGTCGGAGTTTTTGTAGGAGTAGAATCACCGATGGTTGCAACTCGCTATCACAGTTTGGTAATAGAAAAGCAGAGTTGTCCTGAAGTTTTGGAAGTTACGGCTTGGGTTGAAGATGGCACGATTATGGGCGTGCGGCATCGAGAATATCCGCACATTGAAGGTGTGCAGTTTCACCCGGAAAGTATTTTGACGACTTCGGGAAAGCAATTATTGCGGAATTTCTTAGAACGGCTTTAAGTAGAAGGAAGAAGGAAGAAGGAAGAAGGAAGAAGGAAGAAGGAAGGAAGGAAGAAGGAAGAAAGAAAAAACATATACACCCAGCTTGAGCGCGAGCCGTATTTTACGTTTAATCAAGTGGATTTGCTTAGTTGAATTTCTCTCGATTTGTAGAGTACGCAGTGCGCACCTTACGGTAAGACTAGAGTACACATTTCGCACCGGACTGTGTTTTGTGGTATAACAACAAACGACCAACACCCGATAACCCAACCACAAGATGAAACGGCGACAATTAATACGTTACGCACAGACGGGTTTGCTAGCAGCTTTAGCAACTGGTTTGCCCTCTGGATGGGAAAGCTATCAAGCTCAAACTGCTGATTCTTTGTCGGTTCAGTGGTTGGGCCACACTTGCTTTTTGTTTACAGGTGGCGGTGCGAGGGTGCTGGTGAATCCTTTTCGCCCCCTGGGCTGTACGGCAGGCTATCGTTCTCCCAAAGTACCTACAGATTTGATTCTGATTAGCAGCAGATTGCTCGATGAAGGGGCGGTAGACGGATTTTCTGGCAATCCTGGCCTTTTGTACGAACCGGGCGCTTATCGATCGAACGGGCTCAGGATTCAAGGCATTCGGACGCAGAAAGACCGTGAGGGAGGAAAGCGATTTGGGGTGAATGTGGCTTGGCTTTGGCAGCAAGCTGGTGTTAAGATTTTACACTTGGGTGGACTTGCTGGGCCGATCGGCATTGAAGAACAAATCCTGATTGGGCGGCCGGATATTTTGCTAATTCCCGTGGGTGGAGGGCCGAAAGCTTACACTCCGGCGGAAGCCAAGCAAACTGTGCAACTTCTCAAACCGAAAATGGTGATTCCCACGCATTACAAAACCCAAGCCGCCGATGCAGCGTGCGATTTAGTGTCGCTAGATGAATTCTTGGCCCTGATGGATGGTACGCCAGTGCGCCGATTGAATAGTGACACGATTTCGATCAAATCTGCTGATTTACCCCAAACAGGTTCGGTGATTGAGGTTTTGAGTTATAGATTTGGGAGTTGAGACTCTTTTTCCCTAAGCTTGCGTTATAGTTAGGGAGTTTTGGTCGATCGACAATTCCAGCTCATTTTATCTCTACCTTAGCCTTTCCCAACCTGATCTTTTGAGGAAATTTGGCTAACATAAGAATTCACGTTCACTGTTTTATTGTCATAAGGAAATACAAGCGTAATGAAAAATCAAAATGTACCTAGCTGGAGCAAAAAAATCACAGGTTTGGCAGGAGTAATCGGCGCTAGCGCGTTGATTGCTTTCCCGGCTTGGGCTCACATCAACTCCAACACCAATGTGAATAATGCAACTCCAACTCAACAAGTTGCAGAAAATATGAAACCAATGGCTTCACCGGCACCAATGGCCGCCACTAAGGATATTGTCGCTATTGCATCTGGCGACCCTCAATTCAAGACATTGACAAAGGCTTTGGGAGAAGCAGGTTTGGTGACAACTCTCAAAGGAAAAGGCCCTTTCACTGTTTTTGCACCGACAGACGCGGCTTTTGCTGCTTTGCCAAAAGGAACTTTGGAAAATTTGATGAAACCAGCTAACAAAGCCAAACTTGTTAAGGTTTTGACTTACCACGTTGTTCCGGGTACTGTTTACTCTACCAGCCTCAAATCGGGCGATGTTAAAAGTGTTGAAGGTACCTCGCTGAAAGTGGCAGTTGCCGCAGGCAAAGTTACTGTTAGCGGTGCTAATGTTGTGAAAGCTGATATCAAAGCTAGCAACGGCGTTATTCACGTAATTGACAAGGTTTTGATCCCTGCTGATGCGAAGTAAGACTAGCATTTTTGGTCTCAAATGATGTCAGATTTGGTTAAATGAACGCAAAGTAAGGAAACGGCAAAAGCCAGGACACGGCGCCGCGCCTTTCGGAGTGTCAACAACCAGGTCAAATGTATCACCTGTCTTCTGTCTGATAATTAAGACCATATCCCCCTAGCCCCCCTTAAAAAAGGGTGGAACCAGAAGTGGATCAAAGTCCCCCTTCCTAAGGGGGATTTAGGGGGATCTGCCCTCGGCGGTAAACGAGAGATTACAAAGCGTTCCAGGGTTGTGGAGACTTTCCGAAGGCAGTGCCGTTCCCTACTGGCAATTAGATGCCTGTATTTCCGATCAAATCGTGAGATCAAATTCGTTTGAGAGCGCTAATCTAAGCGTATTGGGCTAGATGACAATTTTGCCGGCAACATGAGAGTAAAAGTTGACCCCTTGCCCAACTCGCTATTCACCGTAATTTCTCCCCCCAGCATCTGAGAGTATTTCTGCGCTATTGCCAAACCCAAACCCGTACCTCCGTACTTGCGAGTAGTCGAAGCATCAGCTTGCGTAAAAGGTTGAAATAACTTTTGTAGCTGTTCCGGAGTCATCCCAATTCCCGTATCAGTACATTGAAAAATTAACTGTTCACCATCCCAACTATTTTCGTCATTTTTAATTCTTTCAACGCTGAGTGTAATTTTCCCTTGCCGAGTAAACTTAGCTGCATTGCTGAGCAAATTAAACAAAATTTGAGTAAGCTTAATTTTATCCGAATGCAATTCGCCAATATTCTGAGGACACTCAACATTCAGCCGATTGGCATTTCGGAAAAATAGCGGTTCAACAGTTCTCGCTACATCTTGAACTGCCTCGAACAAGTCAAAATTTTCTAATTCAAATTCCGCGTGACCTGCTTCAATCTTCGACAAGTCCAGAATATCATTAATCAATCCCAGTAAATGATTGCCTGCATTGTGAATTCTTGCCAAATCCTCCACAAAATTGTCTTCGCCAAAATCTAAAGCATCTTCTTGCAGAATCTCGCTGTAACCGATAATCGCATTCAGAGGAGTTCGCAGTTCGTGGCTCATGTTAGCCAAAAACTGACTTTTAGCCAAATTAGCTGCTTCTGCGGCTTCCTTTGCTTTGTACAGTTCTGCCTCGCCTTGCAAGCGGTCAGTCACGTCGTGAGCCAGCACTAATTCAGCATTTCTGCTATCAAATATCAGGGTATAAGAAGTAATTTCTACATCAATAATTGTGCCGTTTTTGGTCTGGTGCTGACACACACCGGCAAAATCAATACTGGTATCTACTTGGGATATATTTTCTAGCAATGTCGGTAGTTCTGGGCTCGGACGAATATCTGCAACGGTCATGTTGAGAAATTCGTCGCGAGTGTAGCCGTAGTGGTGGATAGCAGCCTGATTGACGGCTATAAATTCCAGAGTTTCTAAATCGTAAACCCACATCGGATGGGGATTATTTTTAAACAAAAGTCTGTAGCGTTCTTCCGAGGCTCGGAGTTCGACTTCGGCTTGCTTGCGCTCGGTAATGTCGCGGACAACAGTGCAAATAATCTCGCGGCCGCCGTAGGAAATCACGCTGGCACTTACTTCCACGTCTACGCAGGAACCGTCTCGGCGCAGGTAGAGAACTTCGCCAATTCTGAATTGTTTGTCCGCCAGCAGGGACTCGATATTGCTGTCAATTAGGTCTTTGGAGTAAGCGACGATATCGTAAATAGTCAGTTGCGAAATCGTATCAAGACTGTAATCGAGCAAGTTTCTAAAGGCTGTATTGGCTTCTAAAAGGTGTTTGGTTTGAGCGTCCCACAGGAAAATGCAGTCTGTAGCTTGCTCGACTACGGCTCGGTAGCGGGCTTTTTCTTCTAGTTGTTCGTTTTCGGCGCTGGCGATCGCCCCGAGCATTCCATTGATAGTATGGGCAAGGTCGGACAACTCGTCTTCGCCCGTGACCGGCAGTCGCACCGAGAGGTCTTGGCTACTACTGACGCGGTTCACTGATGAAGCCAAACTGCTCAACCGAGAAAGCACCAGACGCTCTATCAGCAGCAGAGTGCAGCCGATAAATCCGATTCCCGCTAAGCCTACAGACACCAGCAGGTACAGCAAACTGGTTTGACCTTGGCGGTAGATTTCTCTGGGCATATCCACCCGTAGAAGTAACGCTGGTCGATCGTAAATATCCCGGATCAAAGCATAACCCGCCATCAAATCTTCGGTGACAGGACGCACCAAAATCGATTTTTTTGCCGACAGTTTATCGCGCACATTCCGAAAGTCAGCCGGCAACTCAGCCTCATTAACGCTGTGTACAATCAGCGGCAAGCGAGTAATTTTAGAAAGCTTGGCAATGCCCGCAGCATCCAAATTGCGCCCGAATACCAGCGTGCCTCGAATCGGGCCAGTGCTTTTTGTAGTGACAATTGGCCGGGAAGTAATCAGTATCGGCCCTGACGGTAGCAGCAGAATACCGGCGAGGCTGCTGTTGACGTTGGGGTGCTGCAACAACGGGTCGCCCAGAGAAATGTGCTGTTTTAAGGCTTCTGGAACAGGCGTTAGTTTCACCTTTTGGCTGTCGAAACCCGTACCGTAAACTATTTTGCCCGAAGTATTGACAAATAGGGCTATGTTAACTCTCACATTAGCCAGTCCTTCGGGAATCAAATTTGAGGCGATGAATTCTTTGTTACCATTTTGGATGAAAGCGTAGGTGTCGTCCCAGGCTGACCAGTCGGCAAAGCGCGAGTTGAAGTCGTCTGCGGTTTGCCCGAACACGCTGAGCACTCCCTTAACAACCTGTGTGGCTTCTTGTTCCTCTGCTTTGACAAGGCTGCCCAAAAGGATACTGGAGGAGGCTGCATAGAGAATGCCAGTCAATCCAGCGATGGTAATGCCAACTATTGATAGTGTTTTCCGACGCAGTTTCATCTTGCCGAGTGTGTGTTGTCCGTCCGAAATTATCAACTCAGGAGCAATTTTACTGCTGTTTCCTGAATCCTGGCTGCTGGCGCAGCGCCAGTCTGCAGGCAGGGAGTCGGGTAATTCGAGTTTTTGGTCTGACGCACCGTATCGCTGCCTAGTTAAAAAGTATACAGGTAACATCCAGTGACTTCAGGCATGGGGATGAGAGCTGGTTTTTTGTTAAACAAGATCTTCGCCAAACGGGAAAATCGCCTCATAAATTAGGTTGGGTTGAGGTACTCGTACCGAACAAATAGGTTTTGGTTTCGCTTTGCTATATCCAACAAACCAATAAAATTGTGCAAGTATTCGTTATATAGCCTTTCTTAGAAAGATGAGGGCATAGGGCATAGGGCATAGGGCATGAGGCTCTCCTCACCACGCTTGAGAACCGTTATACCAGTTTCAGAATTGACACTCAAGCGGGCTGAAGCCACGCTCGATTCTGCTGACAGAATAACTTTAGTTATTACTAAAGCCTGATTCTCGCTACGGTAGCCAAACACCGTCTACCCAGTCGGTCAAGTTTTACACCTAACTTACTAGCTACTTTTCTGAGAATATTAGCGGCACCGTGAAGATCCGCATTAACTAAACTTCCGTTCGCAGAGCGATACAATCCGCGTTTAATTCGCCGTCCAGATGCTTTCCACCCCAGCGGTTTTTCACCGTATCTGGGTAGGGAGTCTCCATCAAGAAAGCTAGCTTTGGAGCTGTATGCTTCTTCTGTTTCAGTGAATTGAATTCCGTGTAAATCACAAAGTTGATTTAAGCGCTCTTTCAACTTACCCAAAGGCATCTGAACAAATTTTTGATTGTTCAGACTGCCCATATCAACATTGGATTTAAACCCTTGGTTCCATCCAATTACCAGATTGCCGATACCGTGTTTCAAACAATGGTCAACAATTAGCTTCGCAGCTTTATTGATGCCATCGCGCATCTGGTGATTGCGCTTGCGGGTTACGCGGTCTAGCCAACTATCCCAGTAACCTGTGGGCTTCCCTTCTTTCCTGGTCGCTATTTTTTTGTTCCAAAGCTGATTCATCGCCTTCATAACGCGAGCGTCGAGCAAGAAAGAATTTCCCAACGTGTCAACACAAGCAGCTAAATTGTCGGCAGTTCCCAGATCAATTGATAATGCTTGACTGCGATCTAAATTATGCTGCTGGCATTCTACCTCGTAAGACACTTCCAAATAGAAAGCACCGTTTTTCGGGAGAATCGTGAACTCTTTAACCTTTGCACAGTCAATATTTGATGGCATCGGCAGAAAGAATTCAGAAATCCCAAACCAGCGTCGCACTGTTAAACCCAGGGAAAATCGCAATTGATTACCGACAAGGGCTGGCTTTAGTCCTCCCGAATTGGGGTAAGCTACTTTAAATAGTTTAGGCCCCGTTAGATAGTTCGGCGGTTTAGGTTTAAAGTGTAAATTACCTTGAAGATATAATTTTTTCAATTCCTTGAAGCTTTTAAATGCCTCAGTCACCGACATCAGAGTTTGCTGCATGGGTGTTGAAGGCAGTGACTTAGCAACCATCGATTTAGAAATTGACGGTTCAAAAGATAAGTCGAATTTTCCTGTCAGCAGTTTTCCCGTTTTAAAAAATGTCTGACGAGCGAAATAAACAGCGCTATTGTACAGCTTTCCCGATTGCCGGCAGAGATACTGCAACACTGCTTCAACTTCTTTGTTAGGAGCTAGAAATATTTGTTGTACTCCCATTGCTTTTTTGATTTTAGCCACCCCTTTTTCCTAAAAAATTAATTGATTTATTTAGTTTAAAGGAATATAGTAGACAAGTCAAGTTACGACAACACAATTTTATTTAGCATTGACACTCTCAGCTCTTTCATAGACTGAGATTCTTGAATAGACCGCCGAAGCAATCTTCAAAGGCATTGTCAAAGTGCCTCGCTTTCGCTCAGAACAACTGTCTTGCGACGCTGCTATTGCGCTTACTTTTCTACTTTTGGTTGTTTTCGGAGTTCAACGCAAAGCCAAAATTCGGTACGCTCCCCATCCTGCTATTACTTGCTCTTTTTGTGTTGGGTATCTAGCCCCGTACTAAGTAGCCGGAATTTCGCCGTACTAGGAATGGTTCAACACGTAGTTGATTATTCTTACTCACTGCTCAATTATAACAGAAGATTCAAGGCGATTGAAATCGCCGAGTCGTTTCCCTCTCAGGACTAAAGTCGCGCTCGTTTCCCACTTACCGTATTTCTTCTTATGAAGTCGTTAAGAACTATAAAGAAGATCCACACCATTCTGCTAACCAAGAAAGACACGGGGACTGAAGTCCCCGCGTCGCTTTCCTCTCAGGACTAAAGTCGCGCTCGTTTCCCGCTTCCCGTATTATTTTTATGGATGCAACTGTAGGCAGACTGCAAACTCTTATGCAGTGAGTAATTTCCAATTCTTTAATCCCCAATCCCCAATCGAAAATGATATTAGTTTCCCCACACCTGCTGTTTGTGAGCTTCCTTGCAAATACTCAAAATTCGTCGATCGTTGTCGCTGACGACGGAAAGAGGGTAATACTGTTGCAGGTTTACGGAGTAGGGAGAGCGAGTGCCGTCGTAAGTGTCTACTACTGTTAAATTTAACTGATTTCGATCGCCAGTGCCGTAAAAACAGTAAAAAGCAGACCGAGGCAGGTAAAAAGCGCCGACTACCTTGCTCTGACGCATTTCAAATACAAAATATTCTTGTTTAATTTCATCGGGCTGGCTCGACTGGCCGTAGAGGTAAATACCCTCTGATAAACCTGTACTAGCGGTATCTGGCACAGCATTTGGGGGAGATTGCGAACTAAAAACGCCGGATTTGATCTCCGAGTGTCCAAGCGGGCGTGCCGTCCATGCGATGCTAAAGTTACCGGGCGAGAGACCAAGGGCGATCGCCTCTAAACTGCTTGTCAATATCAAATAAGTCAAAACCACTCGCTTGCCCCAAAATTCATAATAACTGCCTCGCAGCGCCTTTTATACCGGTTTCAAAAAGCTCGTCAAGAAACCGGGTATTTGGCTGAACGCAGGTTATTAATTTGAATTCTCGATCGCCCGCCCGGTTCCTGAATTCAAATCTCAGATTAGTTTTGATAAATTTTGCGATCACGCGATCGACTTTCAAATAAAAATATCCTTGCCAGCAGCACAAACACCAAAAAAGGAGTTGAGATTTGGGGGAAATCTCAACTCCTTTAGTGACTAACTAGCCAAGTATTCTCGTACTTGAGATTGGCGCCGCCGCAGGTGGGCGAGAGCTTGATGTTCTAGCTGTCGCACTCGTTCGCGGCTGAGATTCAGCCGTTCTCCGACTTTCGCCAGCGACATTTCGGTGCCGTCTTCTAAACCAAAGCGCAGAATAATCACATCTCGCTGCTGCGGGGTAAGTTCTGAGATCAAAGTATTCAGGTCTTGTCGCAGCAATTCTGAGGTAATATAGTTATCTGGAGATGCAGTTTCGTCCTCTAAGAGTTCTTGCAGTTCGGTATCTTGGTTGTCTCCTACCCGCAAGTCCAAAGAAACTGGATGTCTTGCCATCAGTAGGTATTCTCGAATTTGCGAAGGTTGCAGTTCCAGGGCGGTGGCAATTTCCGCAGGCGAGGGAGAACGGCCAAACTGCTGGGTGAGTTCCCGCTGCACTTTTTTGATTTTGTTGAGTTTTTCGGTGATGTGAATTGGCAATCGAATGGTGCGGGCGTGTTGGGCGATCGCGCGAGTGATTGCTTGGCGAATCCACCAGTACGCATAGGTAGAAAATTTGTATCCGCGCATCGGGTCAAATTTTTCTACTCCTCGTTCTAAACCGAGAGTTCCTTCTTGAATTAAATCCAAGAATTCCATATTACGTTTTTGGTATTTTTTGGCGATCGCCACTACTAAGCGCAAATTCGCTTCAATCATCTTTTGCTTGGCGCGCCGCCCTATTTGCAATATCCGGTTCAGTTCGGCTTCCGCCAACTCCATTTCGGCAGCCCACTCTTCGTTCGTAAGATCCCGCTGCCATTCTTTAGCAAATGCTTGTTTTGCTTCGATTAATTTCATCATTTGCTGTACCTGCTTCCCGAAAACAATCTCTTCTTCTCGGGTTAGCAGGGGTACGCGACCGATTTCGTGCAGATAGGTACGAACCGTATCCGTTGAGGAGTATGGCCGACTGCTCGTGCGATCGGCTTTCACTGTTTTGGTTTTAGGGGTTGTAGTGGACATGGGTGAGTTTTGCACTCCTTGTAACAACAGATAAAAAGTTGGTGATACCCTGTCCCACTTTTACAAGTGGGATAAAGACTGCGACAGGGGGATGTTACCCATCCTGTTTCTCGGTGACGATCGGTAGAAGCTTGTGGTTTTGGATTACTTTTGTGCTGAATTTTCTAGTAATCCCCGTTGATTTTCCGTAGCTCACTAGCTTTAACGGCTAGTTCCCGGCGAAGTGAAGCAAGAGTTTACTTTTCTCAATACTATTCCAAATTTTCAGGATCGTAAAGGGTAAAAGCCTCTGTCTTAAGGTCAAGATTCTACATTTTTCCTTAAGGTTTTAAATTCCCTGCTAGTTTTAACTGCAACTCAACTTTACAATACTCATGCAAACAGACTCATGCAAACAAACTCATGCAATTCGAGGGCTTTTTTTGCTCTCTGTTCTATCATCGCTTGAATTTTTCTCCCTGCCTAGATGCTAAGATGCGAGATAACCGAACTCGATCGCCCTATTCGCTGCAACTTACGGTTTAAAATATTTATTGACATTTTTCTTAAAATGTGATAAGGAAATTCTGCGAGGAGTAAGTAAAAGTCTATAAAAGCTGGCTGTGAACGCGCCAGCCTAATTTTTTTGCCTCAATGGAATTTCAACGCAAAACTCCGCTCCCGAACCCGGTGCACAAATGCCACGAATCAACCCCTGATGTTTCAAAACAACAATCTGGTAACTGATTGAGAGCCCCAACCCCGTACCCTGACCTACAGGTTTTGTGGTAAAAAACGGGTCAAACATTCGATCGCTCACAAGAGTGTCAAATCCCGGTCCGTTATCGGCAATTAGCACTTGGGCGCGATCGCCCGCCTGCAAAAGTTCCGTGCGAATCCGAATCCTACCGCCCTCACTGGCACCCATTTCTATAGCATCTATGGCATTGCCGAGCAGATTGACAAACACCTGATTGAGCTGTCCTGGATAACATTCTATAAGTGGCAGATCGCCATATTCTTTAATCACTTCAATTTCCGGCCTGCCATTATTTTCTTTGAGCAGGTGTTGCAGTATTAGCAGCGTATTATCTAGCCCTTCGTGGATATTAACAAACTTCATTTCCGCTTCGTCTAGGCGAGAAAAATTACGCAGCGACAGCACGATCTTGCCAATCCGGTCAGCGCCCACCCGCATGGAAGAGCAAAGTTTAGGCAAGTCTTCATTTAAAAATTCAAATTCAATTTCATCTCTATAAGCTAGAATTTCCGGTGCCGGAGCGGGATTGTATTTTTGATAGAGTTCTATCAGTTTCAGCAACTGTTGAATGTTGTCGCGGGCGCAGTCGAGATTGCCTAGAATAAAATTGACAGGATTGTTGATTTCATGAGCTACACCCGCGACAAGTTCACCGAGGCTCGACATTTTGGCGCTTTGGATCAGTTGCGCTTGGGTTTGCTGCAATTCTTGCAGAGTTTTCTTGAGTTGTTGGTTTTGGGCCACAGCATTCGCCGCCTGTTCTGCTTCCTGTAGTGCCGATCGCAATTGAGCTCGCTGTGTGGTTAATTTCTCATTCAATTTTTTAGCATCCGCTAAGGCAGTTTTCTGTGCTTGCAACAAGAAAAGCAAGTCAACTACCCGATCGTGAAGGGCGAAATCGTTAATCGTCAGCCCCAGCGGGGCGAGATCCGCTAAGTCTGCGATCCAAGGGGAACCGAGGAAAAAGATTACTTCTTGATTTTCCGCCGCAACCATCTGCCCTTTGAGCAGCATTTTGTTGTGGAGGGATTCGAGAAGGAAGATCGAGCGAGACTGCTCTCGAATGGCGTCAAATTCTAGAGGAACGTTCGGCCGTTCGATCCGAAAGTGTTCCTTGAGCGAACTTCCTAAAGATAATTCGGGGCAGATCCGAGCTAAAACATCTCCCAAATGCACAATTTCAGTCTCCCATCTCCGGAATGCTAAATGAAATGGAAAAGCTTTTGCAAATATCAGAGGAGAAGAACTGAATGCAGGGGAAACCATAATAGTTTTAGCTAGATTTGCAGTGGATGGAGAACACGTCGCGATCTGCTCCCTGAGTGCGATCGCTTGTTTGCTCGATCTCTACCTCTGTCTGGAATCGGCACGCCAAACCTTTCAACAGCCCCTTCACCATTGGGGCAAACCCTTGCCTGTGAGAGTAATAGTGCAGTTCCATGCTATTTTCTGAGTTTTCAGTACACTGAAACGAAGGCGGTTGAAGCTGGGGAAAATTCAACCCTACGCGGGCGTGGAGGTTGTCGAGGTTTGCCAGAAACTCCCGCAGGTTATCTCCCGCCAGATCGAGGATTTGGGCGTAGCCTTCAGAGGCGGTATAGATTACCCAGTATTCGCCGAAAGCCTGTAAAATATCATCGGCGCTCATTCCTAGCACTTCGCTTGCCGAATGTACCAGGCGGTGAGTGAGATCGTCTGGATAAGCATCCATTGTCATGAAAACGTCAATGTCTACATCTGCTTTCTCTTTGATGGTTTCCCAAGTCTCTTCCCCGAAGCGAGAACAGACCATTTCTTCGATCGCTTTGTTAACTAAACCGTACATAGATTACTCCTGCTTATCGAGGCGAGTGTTTTTTTGATACTTGCACTTCATCGGGCTTGAATTATATTGTAGACCGCCTGCCTCACTGAGAATTTTCAAACTGCGAATTTGAACGGGAATTTCCAACTTGCGATCGCCACGAAGCAACCGTTTTTTGTCTCAAAAAATACATAAATAATTGGCAAAAATCCCTGAGAACCGATTGTGACAGTCGAGAGTGACGCCAGCGATTAATATAACTTAAACTCAAATTTTGGGTTTCCATAAAGTTAGAGACGATCGGGCTTTACGACTCCTAGCTAGCTGCTAAAAAATCCTCAAACCCTTAAAAATTGTGTTTAAATGCCTAAGTTTTATTTATCTTAAATTTTGTGAAATGAGGGTCTAAGGTATGATGGGGGAAATATCCTAGGTTGCTGGATGAGGGCTAATTTTATTTTACGATCGATCGTCGCACTTTCTAATTCATAACTCACCCAAAAACCAGGTATTTCTCTCATTTCCAGCTAAACCAGATTTTTTCCAAGGATTAATTTACAGTAAAATTTATGTAATTCCTGCAATTAATATAGCAATTATTAATCTAAAATCCCAGATCCATTTTAGCAGATTCTGCCTCAGCAAACACTTGTGCGTCGGGCATTTCTTGCCAGTCAATATCCCCGATTTCTCTGTAGAATTGCTCGTCGTAGGGACGAGTCTGCACGACTACCGGCATCGGTACGGCGTGCCCCAAAACCAATGCTTGCTGTTTCGAGTCTAGTTTGGCCAAAACCGATCGCAAACTCTGGCCTCCAGAAACGCCCGTAAAGATAGCATCGATGTCTTTATCGTCGTTGAGCAAAGCTGTAATCCGCGTGCCGACTTGCGACATCACCTCGCCGTCGATACCGGAGGGACGCTGGTCTACAATTAGCAGAGTTACGAAGTATTTTCGCATTTCGCGGGCAATTGTACCAAAAATAGTCGATCGCACGATCGCCGGATCGAGAAAGCGGTGAGCTTCCTCAATGGTAATCACCAACGGCTGCGGCTTGTCGCAGGGATTTTTACTCATCAAAAACTTCTCAGCTTTCCGCACGTAAGATGCGTGAATGCGGCGAGTAATCACATTTGCCGCCAACATATACGACAGCAAATCCGAGTGCGAACCAAACTCAATTACTACATTTTTCCCACTATCCAAACACTGCAAGACTTCAGTCACATAATTTTTCGGACAGCGTTTGCGAATGTATTTCAAATCATTCAAACGCTCTAATTTGCGCTGCAAAGCCATAATCGAAGATTTATTTCCCCGCTTTTCTTCGCAAAACATTTGAATATCTTCGTTGGTCATTTCCAGCAACTTGTTAATCCAACCCTTCCCCAACTCATTGCGTAAAATAATTGCATTTTCAATACTAGCTTCCGACAAATTCAACTCCCGCTGCACCAGCGAGATATCTTCGACTTCAATTTCCTCGAAACTCAAAAACAACTCTTGAGCGTCGCGGACACCCCGGCGTTTTGTAGATTCCGGATCGAGGGTATAAATCTGAATTTTATCGGGAAATAACTGCCGCAAACCTTTAACAGTGCTAAATTGTTTTCCTTCGGAAACAGCTTCCCACCCGTACTCCGAGTGCATATCAAAAATTAGATTAACAGCAGCTTGTTTACGAATAATTCCTGATAAAAGCAAGCGCGTCAGAAAAGATTTTCCGGTTCCCGACTTGCCAAAAATTCCGTTGCTGCGTTCCACAAATCGGTCTAAATCCAAGCACACAGCCACGTCCATGTCAATCGGTTTGCCGATCGCAAAATTGCAACGGTACGGGTCATCTTCCCAGCCAAAAACCGCCCTAAAATCGGTTTCTTTGGCATCAAACACCTGGGAAAAGTGGCTGGGAATCGTTTTAACCGGCAGCAGTTCCATATCCGCACCACTTTGTGCCTCAAAAGAACCCAAATTGCCTAATGCCAACTTTTTATCGGGGACTCCGTTACCTGTTGGATTGAAGATTGCTTGAGATTTTTCTTTTTCCGCAGTCAGCATCAACATGGGGGAAAGCTCGATCGTACCGTAGGTGCTGCTACCGGCGAGGACTGCGATTAGAAAATCGTCGTTGGGGTTGGGAGGGTTGGATAAAATGCGTCCGCTGGATGTTCCGAGAGACACGTCGGTGAGCATACAGAAAAAGTGCGATCGCACCCCCCGCACTACTAGAAATTTCCCCACCCTCATATCTTCCACCGAAACGTCGGCGTGCAATCGCACTTCTAATCCCTTGCTGAGGGAACCTTGAATAACAGAGCCTAACGGTTTGTCATTAGTCATTTGTCAGTTGATTAGTTGTCAGTTGTCAGTTGTCAGTTGTCAGTTGTTATTCGTTTATTTGTTATTCGTTTATTTGTTATTCGGCAATTATTAGCAACTAGCAACTGCCAACTGTTAACTGTCAACCGTCAACTGCCAACTGTCAACTGTCAACTGCCAACTGTCAATTATAATTCCGATGCTAATGGCCATTCAAATAAACTCGGATGCAGGTCTACATCGGTCAAATCCGTTTCGCTCAAATAAGCATCGGTCAAAGATACTCCTTTCAAACTTGCGCCTTTGAGGTTTGCACCTTTAAGGTTAGCACCTCTGAGATTAACTCGGAATAAATGAGCATCGCTCAAGTCTACCTCAGTTAAATCTGCTCCCTCCAAATTTACTCTCATCAAATCTGCTTTTCTGAGGTCAGCTTCGTTTAACTTCGCGCCGCTGAGGTCAGCTTTTGTCAAGTCTACACCTCTCAAATCGGCCCCACTCAAGTTAGCGAACAGCAAAGTAGCTCCGGTGAAATCTGTCTCCCTCAAATCGGCATCGCTTAAATTAGCGCCGCTGAGGTCGGCTCTGGTTAAGTCTACACCCCGGAGGTCAGAAGAACACAAGTTTACTTGGTGCAAAATTGCGCCGCTTAAATCGGCTCCTCTTAAGTCTGTTCCCTCCAAGTTTGCACCTTTGAGGTAAGCTTTTTTTAAGCTGGCTCTGCTGAGATCTACATTTTTGAGATTGACCGAACTTAAGTTAGAACCGCTCAAATTAGCTCCGCTTAAATCTGACCCGTTTAAGTCGGCTCCGGTTAAGTTTACCCCTTGCAGCGATACATTGGGAGCAATTAAATAAGCTCCGGCTTGACGGGGGTCAATGCCTTCTGAAAACAATGTTTTGTTGCTGTAAACAGCTTTTTCTAAAATGGTGCCGCTCAAACTGGCTTCCCTCAAGTCCGCTCCGCTGATGTTGGCTCCTGCTAAGTTTGCCCGATCGAGTTTTGCTCCGAATAAAATAGCTTTGTATAAGTTTGTCCGCCGCAAATCGGCTCCTTTTAAGTCGGCTTCGGTCAAATCTACCATAGCCAGATTTAAGCCGGGGAGCGAGGCATTGGGAGCTAGCAAAATTGCTCCCATTGCGCGTGGGTCAATATCGTCAGGAAAGATAGTCCGGTTGTTGTAGACTGTTTTGTCTAAAATGACGCCAGTCATCTGAGAACCGCGCAAATCTGCTCCGCTGAGGTTGGCTCTCGTTAAGTTGGCTTCCTGGAGATTTGCTCCAACTAAATTGGCCTTGATCAAACTTGCTTGTTTGAGGTTGGCTTGACTGAGTTCGGCTCCTACGAGAGTAGCTTCTCGGAGGACAGCACCGGTCAAATCGGCTCTGGTGAGGTTGGCTAAATTGAGCAATGACTCAGCTAAATCCGCCCCGCTGAGATTGGCGCCGGTGAGGTCGGCTTCGATCAGGTCTGCATACCTGAGACTAGCGTCGCTGAGGTTGGTTTCTCGGAGGTCTGTTCCCCTGAGGTTTGCTCCCCGGAGTTCTGCACCGCCGAGGTTGGTGCCTTTAAGTGCTTGTCCCCTGAGGTCGAGCCGGTGCAGAAAGTCACCAACGTTCATTTCCATGTCGATTTGCCCTTTCTATTCTTGACCCTAGCTTGACATTCCGAGGGCTGAATCGGGAATAGGGGAAAAACTATAGATTTTTTGAGGTTGAAGCCTCGCGCACGCGGACGCGACTTGTCCGAGGGGGAGGTTTTCGCGATCGAGCTGGACTTGCAGGGTTTTGAGCGGATCGCCACCGGAGGAAACAATGAATTCTAGTGTTTTCAAGTCGGATTCTGTGCTGATTTCTGCGAAAATTTGCCCGATCGCCTTGACGTAAGGATGATTTGTGTCCGAGTACCAGTCGGGGGCCGCGAGTCCGGCTTGATCGAAGCCTAGGTGAACGATGAGCGAGCCTTCTCCAAACAAAGCTATGCCCACCGGCCGCGCTTCTTCTTGCAGTAACAAGTCGTGGCTTGCAGCCAAATGCCGCAGTTGTTCTAAGTGTTCGTACCGATTTTGGATGGCAGAATCTTCCTCTTTTCCTTCTTCCCTCTTCCTGAATTTCCCCCCTTGGGGGGGGCAGGGGGGGGTTGACTTCTTCCCTCTTCCTGCTTCCTTCGCTGCGTTCCACTGAATCGCCACTGTGACTAAATAAGTTTGCAGCAGCAGATGACCGAGTTTTTCGGCTTTTGTTGCCAGATAGATCGAGTTGTAATCTGTGGCTTCAATGAGTAAGGGGACGCGATCAGCAACTTCAATGCCGTAACCTTTCAAACCAGCAATTTTGCGCGGATTGTTGGTAATCAACCGAATTTTTTGCACTCCCAAATCGTTGAGCATTTGTGCTCCGACACCGTAGTTCCGCAAATCAGCGGGAAAGCCCAACCGCTCGTTAGCTTCCACGGTATCGTATCCCAAATCTTGCAGCGAGTAAGCTTTTAGCTTATTTACCAATCCAATGCCCCGACCTTCTTGGCGCAAGTAAACTATGATGCCAGAACCGGCACTTTCGATCATTTTCAGTGCTGCTTGCAGTTGCATCCGACAGTCGCAGCGCAGCGAACCCAAAGCATCGCCGGTCAGACATTCGGAATGCACTCGCACCATCACGGGTTTGTCCTTAAATTCTGCGGGGTCGCCCTTGACAATAGCAACGTGTTCTGAATTGTCTTGAGTGTCGCGGTAGGCGTAAATCATAAAATCGCCGAATTCCGTGGGCAATTTGGCGACGGTTTCGCGGCGGACGAAGCGATCGTGCTTGAGTCGGTAGCTAATTAAGTCAGCAATGCTGATGATTTTGAGATTGTGCGTTTTGGCATACTCGATTAATTCCGGCAACCTCGCCATCGAACCGTCAGGGTTTTGAATTTCGCAGATCACGCCGCTGGGATAGAGGCCGGCGAGTCTGGACAGGTCAACGGAGGCTTCGGTGTGGCCAGCGCGTTTGAGGACACCACCGTCGATCGCCCGCAGCGGGAAAATGTGACCGGGACGGCGCAAGTCTTGAGGTTTCGTGTCCGGGTGGATGGATACTTGGATGGTGCGGGCCCGGTCTTCGGCGGAGATGCCGGTACTCACACCGTTGACTGCATCGATGCTGACGGTGAAGGCTGTTTGATTGTTGTCGGTGTTTTTGCTAACCATCAGGGGTAGTTCGAGCCGATCGAGTCTTTCGCCGCTCAAGGCCAGACAAATCAAACCCCGGGCGTTCACTGCCATAAAATTGATATTGTCGGGAGTGGCGAATTGGGCGGCACAAATCACGTCGCCTTCGTTTTCGCGGTTTTCGTCATCTACTACTACCAGCATCCGACCTGCTTTCATGTCTGCGAGGGCGCTGTCGATTGAGTCAAATTGAAAGGATTGAGTTGGGGTGTTGTTATTTGGCACTGAGGACTTCAAGCTATAAACTGTATTGTTATCGAAATAGAATCTATTTTTGATTGTAACCTTTTGTTTCCGGCAGGGGATTGCCCTGTCCAGATAAGTTTGAAACCATTTTCGAGCTTTTATACTATAGATATTGCTTTTTGTCAATCAAAAAATGCCTGAGTATTTCGTGAGTTCGATCGAGATTGCGAGGCTTTTAGGGAAAGATCAGCACAATTATGTTTACTCTAAATCCGAATTTTTCCGATATTAATATGATTGTTATAGCGCGGTTGAGTTGTTGATTTAGCAATTATTACTCTAAGCAAAGCAGCGATAAGCGATCGGTTTTGAATTTCTTAGGCACGGTTTTGCGGCGATCAGCCTGCCCGGATGTAGCGCTATTCTTAAAACATGGATCTGTCTAAGAGAGGTGGCGTAATGAGCCAATGCTTTGTCTGAACACTAAAGCAATTGCCAGAACTCAAGTGTAGTGGGACAATAATTGAGATCCCTCCAATTGCCCCAATCATGAATAACTGGCCAAAGTTCCTCCCCTTTCCTGCATCATGGGGAAAAGGTTTTGCATTAAGCAGCGGTTTTTGGCTGATTGTTTCCTTTCTGCTGCCTGGATATTACTACTACTACTACAGATTTAGCACAGCGTACTGGTACATCATCAGAAGTTCTGACTCTAAAGGTGCGATCGCATTTGCTTGGTTGTGCCAGATACCGTTATTTGCTTTCTACCATTGGGGCTTAACTAAAGTTGCCGAGTGGGTGGAAATCCGCCGCCACAACCAGCAGCCCACAGTAACAGTATCGGCTTGGCTGCACTGGAGGGAAGGGATTATCGCATTTCTGATGCTGCCGGCTGCAATCGTGATGGGAATTCCAGCGATCGCCTTTTTGATGCTGCCACTCAGGGACTCTTCGAGCAGGATTGTGGCTTTAATTATAGGAACTGCGATCGCATCTGCTTACTTATATCACTTCCGCTTTGCCAAGCTGCTTAAAATTATTCTCAAATTCCTATGGATTTTCTATGCAAACCTACTAAAAATATTTGAACTCCTGTTAGTTCCAACACTAACAGGTACTCCGTTTTTTCTGCTAACTGTTACCACGGCCGAAATCGTGCCACAAAAGCTATTGCCGCTAACAACCTTTCTGTTAGTTACTTGCGTACTGCTGAGCGGAATAGTCGGATATGCAGCTTTGCAATATTGGTCAGCGAATTTAGTTAATTGGGCAGCGAGGTGGTGGCCGGCTGACTTTCCTGGTTACAGTCGGATTCAAGCTCGAAAAGCTTGGAAACACAACAAAACAGCAGCCAGCCAATCTTTTGTGCGGCATACAACCAGTTGGCATTTAGCGGCTAATGATACTACCTACTTAATTTATTTCAACCTGATGGCGATCGTACTCGGTGCGATCGCGCTCAGGTTGTTTGGAGATCCGTCAAAATGGTCAGAAACAGGAAAAGAGATGTTAGGATGTGTCGTGGCGCTAGTTTGGGTGGCGCAGTGGCATTTCTGGGGTTGGCGTCGTGAAGTAGAAATTGCCAGCGGCGAGCCCTCAGCCAAAAAGCGATCGCCCAATCGTAATTTACCTGCTTCCGATCCAGTTGCAGTCGAACTCAACCAGCTTGCAGCGGAGTTAGGCGATGTTCGGATGAAGCCTGTCAGAAAACCGCCTTCAGCAACGAAAAAGCCTAAGTCACAGCAGGCTCAGTGGTACGTATTCCGCAGCGGTAAAGCCGAGGGGCCTTATACTAAGCGACAGTTGCGAGATGTGCAGCAGATTACCGATCGTACCAAAGTACGCGCGGGTGAAGCCGAATGGCAGCGCGCTGGTGAAATTCCCGAATTAGCACAATTTCTAACTCAAAAAAAATAAGGGGCGATCGCTTCATTTTGACCCGCATTTTACTTAAAAAAAAACCCTCAACATTGTGAGGGTTTTGCGATGCCAAGACGGAGATTTGAACTCCGGACACGTGGATTTTCAGTCCACTGCTCTACCAACTGAGCTATCTCGGCTTGTTTTTTCGCGTTTTACTATCTTAGCAGACACATACGGAATTTAGCAAGCACTTTTTCAAACTATTTTTTAGATCGCCGGGAACCGCCCACCTGTAAGCTAAAGCTGCAACCTAAAATCCAACAATCGCAATGGCACTGCAACATCGAGACAGCCGGGGCAAGAGTATGCTGATCTTAGGCATAATTTGGCTGCTGGGGGCAATTAGCGATCGCCTCTGGTTTGCCCTCGATCGCTCTGTACCCGCCTGGGATCAAGCAGAATACCTCACCAGCACCCTGAATTACTTCCAGGCGTTGCAGCATCCTCTGTGGTTGTCTGGGGAGTGGTGGACAAATTTCTGGCTGCTGTCAACGAAAATTCCGCCTTTGGTGTACATCTTAACGGTGCCGTTTTTGCATATTTTTGGCGCTGGGGGCGATCGGGCAACCCTCGTTCATTTATTATTTAGTGCTATTCTGCTCGCCTCAGTCTACAATTTGGGCACCAAATTATTTAATCGGCAAGTTGGTTTGTGGGCTGCTGCAATTTGCGTTTTGTTGCCGGGACTTTATCGGTTTCGCCTGCAATTTTTACTTGATTTCCCCCTCACTGCTGCCATTACTTTTTGTTTCTATTGTCTGACAATGTGGAAGGAAGAAGGTTCGGCAGCGGATTTTGTAGCGGATGTAACGGATAGACTGAAGTTGGAAGAAGGAACTAAAAAGAAGCATAAATTCTCTCCCTCTTCTCCCCCTCTCCCCCTCTCCCAATCTCCCAATCTCCCAATCTCCCAATCTCCCCCTCTCCCCCTCTCCCCCTCTTCTTTCTTTTGGGCGATCGCCTTTGGGATTTCTCTGGGTTTATCAATATTAGTTAAACACACTACAGTATTATTTTTGTTTACGCCGATTCTGTGGTTGGCGGTTGGTGCAGTGCGGCAAAAAGCTTGGGGGAGATTAGCTCAATTAGCTGGTGCTTTGTTGCTGTCGGCGGCGGTGTTTGGCCCGTGGGCGAAAACCAATTGGCTGTTAATTTTGACCGGGGGAAAACGGGCAACGCTGGATTCTGCGATCGCCGAAGGAGATCCGGGCTTGAATACCATCGGTGCTTGGATTTACTATATTCAACACTTACCCGAACAGGTTTCCTGGCCTCTGTTACTGATTCCCTTAGTTGGATTTATACTGTATTATTGGCTAAACAAAGCCGATAGTCAATCAATCTTGTACCTTAACTCCTGTCGGTGGCTGGCGGTATTTTGGGTAGGATCTTATTTAATTAATTCCCTAAATATCAACAAAGATGACAGATATGTGATACCTTATTTACCAATAGTCGCAATCTTTTTAGCCTACTGTTTAACCCTGTGGCCTCAACGTTGGGGAAAGCAAATTCGTTGGGGAACAATTGGCTTGGCAATTCTGGCGATGCTGTTTCATATCTGGCCGCTGGGAGGTGGTTTTGGAAATAGCTTAGTCCAAGTTTTTAGTCCCGGCAATTCCAGCTATCCTTACTTAGGGAAAGAGTGGCCACACCAAGAAGTAATTGCGGAAATTATCGAGACGGAACCTTATTTGCAATCGACTTTGGGCGTGTTGCCTTCGACGCCGGAAATTAACCAGCATAATTTGAATTATTATGGTGCTTTGGCGAATTTTCAGGTTTACGGGCGGCAGGTGGGAACTAATTTAAAAGAAGTGCCGCAAGATGTGCGATCGCTTTCTTGGTTTGTAACTAAAACTGGCCCGCAAGGTTCGATTCGGGAACGGATTAAAAAAGCTCAAAATGCAGCAGTGGCGACGATTGAAACTGGCGGCAAGTTTCAGTTGCAAAAAAGTTGGGTTTTGCCTGACAATACTAATTTGAATCTTTATCGCAAGCGATCGCACGCGGTGGAAGTACAGCCGTTGCCTGAAGCGCGATCGCAAGTACAATTAGAGCAAGTGACTGTCCTGGCAAAACCTGTTCCCGGTGTAGCGCTGCCGGTTACTTATATTTGGTCAGGGCCTTGGCAGCAGTTGCAGTCTGGTTTAGTGTTGTTAACGTGGCAAAATCAGCAGTCTGGTGATATTCCACCGGGACAGACTTTCAGGATTTTACACGATCGCGCGATCGCCCAGGGGACTTTGCATCCGGGGATGCTGGAAGCGGATAAATTTGCTGTGGGATTCCGAGTTGTCGATCGCACCGCGATGCTGACTCCTGCTAATATTGCACCGGGAAGTTACAGTCTGCAAGCTACTTATCTGAATCGCAAAACCGGCGAAACTTATCCGATGAAAGTGCCGCAGGTAACGCTTAAAATTGACGCTGAGCCTGCGGTTATTGCTTCCCACACTCGAAGGGGGAGCGAAAATGAGAAAAACTTGAAAATCACCAAACAAGTCCCAGCAAACGAAGATATGCCGGAGTTAGATTTGGTAACTCAATTGCGCGAGATGGCGGTTAATTTACCGAAAGGATTGCCCGGTTTAGAACCAGTGTTTGAGGAAATTGGACGCATTAATCAGTACGATCCAACTCAGGATTATACCGTGCAAGCGCAACAAGCGTTAGCATATCGGCTGAAGCAGGAACCGAATAATCTAGAATGGGCTTATGCTTTGGCATTTTCTACAGTATTGCAGCAGAATGTCGAAAGTGCGATCGCAGCTTTAGAAAAAGTCACCCAACTCGACTCTCAAAACCCCTATGCTTATGCTTATCTCGCCTTCGTCCAGCTTTACGGCTGGCATCCCAAAGCCGCTGAAACTGCCTTAAAACCCGCCCTAGCCCTCAACCCCAACCAGCCAGAAATTAGAGTTTTAAACGGTTTAGCAGCCTTGATGCAAGGCAATCTCATCCAAGCGTGGCAAGATTTGCAATTCCTAAAACAGTTGAAAATCTAACAAGTAAGATTAATACTCAATACCTGCTTGAGCTTTAATGCCTTGTTCTCGAAATGGATGCTTAACCAAAGTCATTTCCGTCACCAAGTCGGCGCGTTCAATCAATTCTGGTGGCGCGCCTCGGCCTGTTAGAATCACATGAGAGTCTACTGGTTTTTGGTCTAAGCCTGCGAGCACTTGCTCGACTTGCAAATAACCCAGCTTTAATGCTATATTGACTTCATCTAGTAAGACTAATTTAAATTCGGGATTACAGATAAAAGTTAGAGCTTTATCCCAGGCTTTTTGAGCTGTTTCGATATCTCGATTGCGGTCTTGCGTATCCCAGGTAAAACCTTCACCCATTGCATGGAATTCTAGCTGATTTTCCCAGAGTTCAAAAACGGCTTTCTCTGCCGGTTCCCAAGCTCCTTTGATAAATTGTACTATGGCGACGCGGTAGCCGTGACCGAGCGATCGCAAAACCATACCCAAAGCAGCCGTAGTTTTGCCTTTACCGTTACCCGTATTGACAATAATTAAGCCTTTGTCTTCCGCAGCATTAGCAATTCGCTTCGCCTGGACTTCTTGTCGGCGCTGCATTTTTTGTTTATGCTGTTCGGCAGTTAAGCCAGTCGTCGTAGTTGTTTCTGTATTGGTTTCCATGAGATTTATTTTAACCGCAGATCAACGCAAATAAACGCTGATATATTTAGGATGTCTAGTTAAGCCCAGAGTGTTTGCAAGTTTAGCACGAAACCGGGCAAAATGTCTTCTCCTGAAAGTTCTGTAGGACATTCCAGAATTTCTGTTTCTTGTCCTTGGCGGTAGATTTCAACTCGGCGCGTTTTACGATTGATTAACCAGCCTAATTTTACTTGGTTGTCCATGTATTCTTGCATTTTGTCTTGAGTATCTTTTAAACTGTCAGTTGGTGACATTAACTCTAGGACAAAATCTGGGGCGATGGGAGGAAATTTTTGTTTTTGTTCGGGGGTGAGTGCATCCCATCTGTCTTGTTTAATCCAAGAGACATCGGGAGAACGATTTGCACCGCTGGGTAGTTTGAAACAAGTTGAAGAATCGAAACAAACTCCCAGTTTAGCTTGTCGGTTCCAAATTCCAAAATCAGTAGCTATTTCAAAATTGCTGTTTCCGGTTTCTCCTCCTGTGGGTGACATGACGGTGATTTCTCCTTTGGCGTTGCGTTCAAATTTGACATCGGGGTTTTGGCGACACAGTTGATAAAATTGGTCGTCGGTGATTTGGGCGATCGCATTAAAGTTAATGGTGACTGCTAGCATGGTATTTTAGAGGCTGCATTTGGATTATTTTAAGTGCAGATGAACGTCGATCGATGCAGGTTGTCTGTTCGCCAAAAAATCTTGTAAAACCTAATTTTGCATTACAGGCCAGACTGCTTGCAAGTTTAGCACGAAACCGGGCAAAATGTCTTCTCCTGAAAGTTCTGTCGGATATTCCAGAATTTCTGTTTCTTGTCCTTGGCGGTAGATTTCAACTCGGCGCGTTTTACGATTGATTAACCAGCCTAATTTTACTTGGTTGTCCATGTATTCTTGCATTTTGTTTTGAGTATCTTTGAGACTGTCAGTCGGCGACATTAACTCTAGGACAAAATCTGGGGCGATGGGAGGAAATTTTTGTTTTTGTTCGGGGGTGAGTGCATCCCATCTGTCTTGTTTAATCCAAGAGACATCGGGAGAACGATTTGCACCGCTGGGTAGTTTGAAACAAGTTGAAGAATCGAAACAAACTCCCAGTTTAGCTTGTCGGTTCCAAATCACAAAATCTGCATTAATTTCGGAATTGTAATTGCCGGTTTCTCCTCCTGTGGGTGACATGACGGTGATTTCTCCTTTGGCGTTGCGTTCAAATTTGACATCGGGGTTTTGGCGACACAGTTGATAAAATTGGTCGTCGGTGATTTGGGCGATCGCATTAAAGTTAATGGTGACTGCTAACATGGTATTTTAGAGGCTGCACTTGGAGTATTTTAATCGCAGATAAACGTCGATCGATGCAGGTTGTATAAATCGTAAAGTCGAAATGCTATTTTTGAAGCGGGAAGATTTTGGGAGATCCTTGTGCTAGCATTATATCACAAAGTTATTAAAACCTGTTTATCTGGTCGTAAAAAGCTTTTTCGAGGAAAGATTTGCAGACATACCAATAATAAAATGCAATATTGATTTCACTCAACAACTTAGGAACTCCTTCTAACATACTAGCTAATATTTTACTTTTTAAATGCAGCGCGTCCATGCCGATCGCAAAAAACAACAAGCCCAATCCAGCTAACAAGATTTTGTAGGGAGTAGACTTTAGTTCTCGCCGAAAAAACCATCCGTAGGAGAAGACAAAAATAGCGTACAGCAAACTAACTCCTAACTTGCGAATTCCCAAAGCGCCAATGTATAGATGAATCCTGTAAATTTCATTGATCAGAAATGCGCCTGTCAACAAAGCAGAGAACAGAATAAATCGATGTTTTGAAGGGCGCGGCTGCATAGTGTTAGCCAATCCATAGCTAAAGCTACAAACAATGACTGGTACAGCACATAATACTTGAAATGTGCGAGTTAATAAGGCGACATTGGGATTGGGGGAGAAAAAAGGGTGAAAAAATAAATCGCTGACTTGCAAGCCTGACAACTGAGTCAAGACAACCAGAAATCCCACCAGCAAGAGAGACAAACAATTGAGTCGAAAAGCTGAGCGAAAAATAGTCATAAGCGAGGGACAACGAAAGGAAAGTTTACCGCAGCCGAATAAAAAAATACTTTTCCACTATAGCTGCTGATTTGCTAAACTAAGAAGAGTCTTGTCAAACAGGGTGACACTGATGCTGTCAGTAAAAGAAGCAGAATCGATCGTTCTAAATTTAGCGCAACCCCTCGACAGTCAGCGGGATGTAGAAATTGTAGACTTGTTGGCAGCATCGGGGCGCATTTTGGCTGCATCCGTCACCGGTTCCCTCGATTTTCCCTATTGGGACAATTCGGCAATGGATGGGTACGCGGTGCGGTTTGCTGATGTGGAAAATTGCAGCGCCGAAAAACCAGCGGTACTTGAAGTAGTTGAGGATATTCCAGCGGGATATCTGCCTCAAAGTACGGTACAATCGGGCCAAGCAGCACGGATTTTTACGGGTGCGATGATGCCGGATGGTGCTGATACGGTGGTAATGCAGGAAGAAACAAGGCGTGAGGGCGATCGTATTTTTATCCTAGTTTGTCCTGAAAAGCCACAAGCATTTGTCAGGCACAAAGGCGCTTTTTATCAAGCAGGAACAACTTTGCTAACTCCCGGTACAATTATCAACGCCCCAGAAATAGCGGTGTTAGCAACTGCACAGTGCATTCAAGTCCCAGTTTATCGGCGTTTGCGAGTAGCAATTTTTTCGACTGGTGATGAATTGGTATCGCCAGACGAACCTTTAGCACCGGGAAAACTGGTTGACTCGAATCAATATGCTTTGACTGTTTTGTTGGCGCAAATGGGATTTGAGCCGATTCGCTTGGGGATTGTTCCTGACAGTAAAGATGCGCTAACCAAGGCAATCGCTAAGGCTGTTTCTACCGCAGATGTGGTACTTTCGACTGGCGGTGTATCGGTAGGAGATTACGATTATATTGATCAAATATTGGCTAATTTGGGAGGTCAGATTCACATAAGCTCTGTGGCGATCAAGCCGGGAAAACCTTTAACGTTTGCTCAGTTTAAACGAGATGAAAAAAAATCCGATTCGCCGATTTCGAGTTCGGATTGTCTCTATTTTGGTTTGCCGGGAAATCCGGTTTCAGCTTTAGTTTGTTGTTGGCGCTTTGTTGTGCCTGCTTTGCGAAAGATGTCTGGGCTGGGCGCGGATGCTTGGGGCCCGGAGTTTGTGCGGGCTCGATGTGATGTTGAATTGCGCTCGCACGGCAAGCGCGAAACTTACATTTGGGGTAAACTACATTTAGTTGCCGGAGTCTGGGAATTTGAACCTGCTAGTGGCAGCCAAAATTCAGCCAATTTAATTAACCTCGCCAATACAACTGGTTTAGCAGTTTTGCCACCAACGGAAACCTGGGTTTGGCCCGGCGAATTCGTTGAAGTTTTAAAAGTTAGTCAGTAGTCAGTAGTCATTAGTCATTAGTCATTAGTTTCATAATCGGTACTCTTTTTTTATTCTTTCCTCCCTCTTCCTTCTTCCCTCTTCCCTCTTCCTTCTTCCTTCTTCCCTCTTCCCTCTTCCTTCTTCCCTCTTCCTTCTTCCTTCTTCCCTATTCCTTCATATTATGAGAATTTTAATTGTTGAAGATGATCCGATGATGCAACTGGGATTAGAGCAAGTTTTAGCCGATTCCCCAGAAATAGAAATAGTAGGACAAGCAGAAGACGGTTATTTAGGTGTAGCAGCCGCACTGAAACTAAAACCTGATATTATTGTGATGGATATCGGTTTGCCGCGACTGGACGGCATAGCAGCGACGCAGCAAATTAAAGCACAACTGCCGGAAGTTCGAGTGGTAATGTTAACTTCTCATACGGCTGAAACTGAAATTATTGCTGCCCTTTCTAGCGGGGCTGATGCTTATTGTATTAAAGGTGCTTCCGTAGATAGGCTGTTAGCCGCGATTGCAGCGGCAGCAGAGGGGGCTACATATCTTGATCCTCAAATTGCTCGGACTGTCATCGAACACCTCAAACCGCCGATGCCTGCCTCTACAACTACTTTTGGTCAGTTGTCACAGCGGGAATTGGAAGTGTTAAGATTAATGGTGGAAGGTAACAGCAATCCAGAAATTGCCGCGGCGCTTTATTTGAGCCCAAATACTATTAAAACTCATGTTCGCGGTATTATGAATAAGTTGGCTGTGGATGACCGCGTGCAAGCAGCCGTTGTAGCGCTGAGGACGGGGTTGGTGTAAAAAAGAAGGAAGAAGGAAGAAGGAAGAAGGAAGAAGGAAGAAGGAAGAGGGAAGAGGGAAGAAAGAAGAAAAATAATTCAACGTTTTTCAGTTACCAATTCGCAATTCGTAATTCCAAATTCGTAATTCCAAATTTTCACGATCAATTAGTAGCAATTTGAGTAATAGAATCTATGTCTGAGTGGATAGAAATCGGTACAATTGTAGCAGCTCAAGGTTTGAATGGGGAATTGCGAGTCTATCCCGATTCGGATTTCCCGGAAAGGTTTATTGAACCGGGAAAGCGGTGGCTTTGGCGCCCGAAGAAAACTGAACCGGAACCGATCGAGTTTTTGGGTGGTCGCTACATTCCGGGCAAAGGGTTGTATGCTGTAGAGGTGGAGGGTATTGAAGACCGCGATGGTGCTGAAGCGCTGCGGGGCTGTAAGTTATTCATCGAAAAGGGCGATCGACCTTACCTCGAATCTGATGAGTTTTACGTGCAAGATTTGATCGGTATGGAAGTTTTTAACCAGTTAACCGGGGAAATCTTAGGTAAGGTAAGTGATATTATTCCCGCAGGTAACGACCTTTTAGAAGTAGAAACAGATTTAACAGCGCCGGAACCTGTCGCCCCAGGATTAGAAAAGCCAAAACGCCCTGAAACTCCCAAAGCAAACGCTGACCCCAGAAATACCCGCAAACCAAGGAAAATCCGCGTTAAAGAACCTAAATCAACGAAAATCTTGATTCCTTTTGTGGAAGAGATTGTGCCAATTGTTGACTTGGAAAAAGGCAGAATTGAAATTGTTCCTCCTCCTGGTTTGTTGGAAGACATTTAGACAAGACGGCGGTTGAAACCGCCCAGTCTTCTACAAAATAAAGGAAAGGATTATTCAGGCTAAGCCGGATTGGGTATTAATTATTAACAATGCCCAATGCCCAATGCCCAATGCCCAATGCCCAATTTCCAATATTAATCATTTGATTTATTTGCGTATCGCACTATCAAGTAACTGATGGAAAGGGCGAAAATTGCCGCCGCCAAACCAATCAAGTCGGCTGCGGTTTTTTTTTCCAGGTCAAGAATGATGATTTTTCGAGATACTGCTATCAATGAAGTTACAATAACCAGCTCTACTTGAATTACGTGCTTTTTGAGATAAGCTGTAATATTTTCTAATATTTCCAGAGCAATTAAAACATTTAAAAACAACCCAAATATGACAAACAACGTATCTTTTAACAAAAAAGTCTCATGGTCATTAAACAATTCTTTTGCTAAAAAAAGCAGCAAATCGCAAACGCTGACCATAATTACCAAAATCATCGCCAGCGATAAAATTTTCGATATTATGACTTCTACACTTTCCGCAAAATGAAGAAAGTCTTCATCGCTACCTAGCTTAGAAATTTGCCTAAATAGTTTTTTCAGCATACCCGTGATTTAGTAATCATTCATTCATTGATGATTCTGTCATCGTTTGGTGCACTTGGCAATCCTGAAACTCTATGATTGCTTGTTTCGTTGTGCCACCAGGGCTGTGGGGAAGCGGGTTCTCTCTACCCGTTATATTTCAATACAGTTCATTTAAGAACAATTTGGCTGCCAAGAGAGACTTGTATCTCCCACACAATCGTGAAATTTAATTCGTTCGTAAAAAAGCGCTAACTAAACCGTATTGCGTTATATTTTACAGTTTTTCGCATCAGCTAGGAATCGATCGCACACCGTCGAACTCCTGATTAATAAATTTTTTCCATAAAAAATCCTCAAACTATTGTCTAGCAATATTTTGAGGACTTTAAGACGCGGTACGATCGCAGGACTAACTATCTATTCTCAACAAAGAATGATTGTTGACTGCATTTTCGCCCTGTCGAACACACGGTTAAGCTAAATTTTTAGCTTGGGTGGGTTTAGTAACGGCGAGAAGAGCGGTCGTTGTTGCCCCAGTTACCGCTGTTGGACGAACCACGTTCTTCACGGGGTTTTGCCTTATTGACCTTGAGGTCGCGACCCATCCACTCAGCACCGTCAAGAGCCTCAATGGCTGCGGTTTCTTCTGCTTCAGTAGACATTTCTACAAAAGCGAAGCCACGCATCCGACCTGTTTCGCGGTCAGCAGGCAATTGAATGCGCTTTACTGTTCCGTACTCTGAAAAAGTTTGGCTGAGGTGCTCCTGCGTTACTTCGTAGGATAAATTGCCGACATAGATTGACATTGAACATTCTCCAGAATCGAGGTTGTAGAGATTTAAATCCGGAGGAACGCCGATCGAACGAACTGTACTGCCGAAAATAAAGCCTTATAAAAATATCATAGCACCTATAGGTGCAAACTGCAATTTTTTGATCCGCTCGATCGACTAAAAAAAAGGAAGAAGGAACCAGGAAGAAGGAACAAGGAACAAGGAACAAGGAAAAACCCCGAATAAAGCAGGAAAAACCAGAAAAAATAAATTTAATTTTCTTGATTCGCGAGCTCTGCCGCAGAACGCAGCTTGTCGGGTGCTTCATTCAGTTGACAGTTGACAGTTGACAGCGACCTCTACCTCTACCTAGAAGGAAAAGGATTGGAGTAATGAATAGTCTGATTTTAATTTCTCGCCTTTAAGGATTCCGGCTTTAAACCAATTCTTTCTGGTAAAGGCTCACAATTCCTTGATGACCGTAGAGCACCCCGCGATTGTGCCGTACTCTAGGGCCCAGAAACCGGGTTTCTTGACAAAAAACTACGATTTTACGTAATTCTGTGGCAAGAAACCCAGGTGATGAGATTGGTGCCACTATGTGAGTTTTAAGATACCAAATTTGGACAGTAGCTCAAGAATTGACGGTGACGGTGGATTTTGCCCAATTAAACTCCCCAACTTCTGTAGCAACTTCTTCGACAACTTCCGCCCCAGTTTCTGCCCCAACCAACACTAACTGCACCGCACAAGCTTTTAACTCGGGCTGTTTAGAATCTGGACAGCTTGCAGCATGAGTCATGGCATTGGCTTCAGCACTTTCTGCCCACAGAGAACCCCAGTGCATCGGTACAAATAGGGTACCAGGGGCGATCGCCTTTGTGACTTTTGCGGGAAACTGCCCCTTGCCGCGGCGCGATCGAACTTCTAGCAAATCACCCTCCTTAATTTGCAATTTAGCAGCATCGCGGGGGTGAATTTCCAAAAATGGAGCGGGGTGCAATTGATTAATTTTGTCAGTTCTCCCCGTGCGCGTCATCGTGTGCCAGTGTCCGTAAACTCTGCCTGTCGTCAACACAAACGGATAGTCTGGATCGGGAGGTTCTGCCAGTCCCCGCGAGTGATAGGCCGAAAATCTCGCCCGCCCGTCAGGAGTGTGAAAACGCCTGTCAGTATACAGGCGTTTCGCTTCGTTGGCTGGATGCACAGGCTCATTTTCGGGACAAGGCCACTGCTGCGGGCCTTGGAGGCGCAAATACTCGTGGCTGAGGCCTGTCATGTCGCAAGGTCTGCCCCCTGTCAACTGCACGTACTCTTTGTATACGTCAGCGCTGCTGTCGAAAGCAAAGTGTTCGGCAAAACCCAAGCGGCGGCCGACTTCTGCGAAAATCCGCCAGTCATCGCGCGCTTCCCCGGATGGTGAATCGAAACCGGGACAAAGCGTGACGCGGCGTTCGGAATTCGTCATCACTCCAGTTTTTTCGCTCCACTGCGTTGCTGGTAGTAAGATGTGGGCGTAGGCTGAGGTTTCCGTGGGATAGTAGGCTTCTTGATAAATGGTAAAGGGCGATCGCAACAAAGCAGCTTTTGTCCGTTCCAAATCCGGCATACTTACTACCGGATTGGTGGCTGCAATCCACAGCAACTCGACATCGCCAGTTTCCAAACCGGTGATCATATCCCAAGCAGTGCGGCCGGGATTTGGGGAAATACTTCCCGGTGCGATTCCCCAAAACTCCTCGACTTGGGTTCTGTGTTCGGCATTTTTCACAAATCGGTATCCAGGCAATAAGTGAGAGAGTCCTCCCGCTTCCCTACCTCCCATCGCGTTTGGCTGGCCGGTCAGGGAAAACGGGCCGCATCCCGGTTTGCCAATTTGACCGGTCATCAAGTGCAAATTAATTAGTGATCGCACCTTTGCCGTGCCTTCCGACGACTGATTGATGCCCATCGACCACAGCGACAAAACCCGCTGCGACTGTTCCCAGTAGTTAGCCGCCGTTTCTAATTCGCTGACAGTAATGCCGCAGCGCGAGGCTACAAACTCCGGCGTGTAGCTGCTAATAACTTCAGCAAAAGCTGAAAAATTCGCCGTGCATTCTTGAATAAAATCAGGATCTATTGCTTTCCTGCGCAACAGCAAATATGCAATTCCGTTAAGTAAATCTATATCCGTACCCGGTTTAATTGCTAAGTGCAAATCCGCCGCTTCAGCAGTCGGAGTCCGCCTGGGATCTACCACAACCATCTTGACATTTGGATGCTTTTTATGGTACTTTGCTAACCGGTTAAATACAATTGGATGGCATTCCGCTGTATTGCTGCCAATAATAAAAGCGCAATCTGTTAATTCTAAATCGTCGTAACAGCAAGGTGGCCCGTCTGAACCAAAACTTTGAACGTATCCCGAAACTGCTGAAGACATACACAAGCGAGAATTCGCATCAAAATTATTAGTGCCCAGACAACCTTTCATCAGTTTCTGGGCAACATAATAATCTTCTGTAGCAAATTGACCCGAACCGTAAACGCATATAGCATCGGGGCCGGTGGTGCAGCGAATTGTTTGGATGCGGTTAACAATGGCATCGAGAGCTTCGTCCCAGCTAGCGCGGCGAAACGGTTGGTCGAGAGAATCTCGGATCATTGGATAAAGTAGCCGATCGCTCCTAATAGACTCTGCTACCGTTGCTCCCTTAATACAAACCATACCCTGACTCGATGGGTGATTGCGATCGCCCCGAACTTTCCAAGTTTGTTTTTTGTCGGGAACAACTTCTAGACCACAACCTACACCGCAATAAGGGCAAAGAGTTTTTATAGTTTCCATCTGGTGATTTTAGATGCTAATTTTTGAAAGCTAATGCATAATTCGTAACTCGTCATTATAGTCGGAACTGAGGGCTCCGGCAAACAATGTATCAATAATTACGAAGTTACCGCAAAAATGCTTCACACAAGCGGAAAATACCCTGATTTTAAAGTAACCGCTATCTTACTGAAACTCGCTAGCGATCTCGATTGTCGCTAGCTTTTCCCCGCTCCTGAATCCCCTCAAACAGGCTCAATTGATACCTAACCAAAGCACAGGGGATTTAAGCCCCCACCTTTAGGTGGATTATTTTTAGGCAGGGGCTTAAATCCCCTGCCTAAAAACTTCGCTGTCAACTGTCAACTGTCAACTGTCAACTGTTAAGGTTGTTCCCCCAAGGGATGGAGGGCTAGCAGGATTTTTTGCAGGACTCAGACAGCGGGCTGGTCATACTTTTGAGTTAGTTGTTGATACCAATCTGAGATTGAGTACGGGAAGATGTTGTCTATTTCGCTGCTTTAACTTCTAGTACGCCATTGTTGGTGGGGCTAAAAGTTACTTGGAATTCAGCCGTTTTTTGAGCGTCTGCTGTGGCACCGGTAGGAATTTGCAAAACTGGCAGAGGAGTTTCTTTCACGAAATCTTTAGCTGCTTTATTTGTGGGATCGAATTGTAGGATATCGCCGTTTTGTTTCACTTTGACCCGATAAGTCAAACTTTCGGTAAATGTCGGAGTTGTCTTCCAATTATCGTTAATTTGTGCATACAACTGCTGTCCGATCGCATCGAGTTCGGCTTGGTCAGAAATCCCTGATGTGGCACTGGTTGCTGCCTTGGGATCTGCGACAGCAGTTGCTGCAATCGGTGCAGGGCTTTCAGTAGCAATCGGTGCAGGACTTACTGCAACAGGTGCAGGGCTTCCAGTAGCAATCGGTGCAGGGCTTCCAGTAGCAATCGGTGCAGGACTTACTGGAACAGGTGCAGGACTTACTGGAACAGGTGCAGGAATTGCTGCAATCGGTGCAGGGCTGGGGGGAGAACTCACAACCGCCACCGGTGGTGCAGTTTCTGCTAGTTTCGCTTGCTTGAGTTGGCTGGAAACAGCAGATACATTGACGGCAGCTAAAGTCGCCATTGCTACCAACCACGAAACTGCCAGGATACCGCCTTTGATCGGCGAGGCTTCTAGGGGCTGTGCAGCATGAGGCACAAAGGATACAGGTGGCATCTGTCTGTCAGCAACCGCACGCTTTTTGCTAGCAGGTAATGGTAGCATGACTGCTGATGTGTCTGACTCCGTTGTATCCTCTTCGTGGTGGGCGTAGCGAGAGAATAGGAACTCTAAAGCAAAGTTGCGCAGTTCGTAGTATTTCGGGTCTTCCATAATCCGCGTGCGGTTGCGGGGACGGCTGAAGGGAATGTGCACATCTTCGCCGATCGAAGCAGCCGGGCCGTTGGTCATCATCACGATACGATCGGCTAAAAACAAAGCTTCATCAATATCGTGAGTAATCATTACGATCGTAATTTTGTACTCGCGCCAAATTTTCAGCAATTCTTCCTGCAACTCTTCCCGCGTAATCGGGTCTAGAGCTCCGAAAGGTTCGTCCAAAATCAACAGTTTGGGGCGAGTTGCTAGGGCGCGGGCGATCGCAACTCTTTGTTTCATCCCCCCGGACAATTGGCCTGGTCTTTTGTTGCAAGCTTCGGTGAGCCCCACTAATTCCAAGTGATCCTGGACGATCTTATTCTGTTCGTCTGCGGACTTGTCTGCGTAGACAGTTTCAACGCCGAGGTGGATGTTTTCAGTAGCAGTCAGCCACGGTAGCAGCGAGTAGTTTTGAAACACCACCATGCGATCGGGGCCTGGTTCAGTAATCTGTGCACCTGCGAGAGCAACTTCTCCGCTTGTCGGCCCGTTGAATCCGGCGATCATGTTCAGCAAAGTTGATTTGCCGCAGCCGGAGTGACCGATCAAACAAATAAATTCGCCTTCATTAATCGTCAGGTTTACACCGTCGAGAATCACGAAAGGGTTTTCGGGTTCTTTAAGGTTTGGGTAGACTTTCGATACATCTTTAATAGTCAAAAAGCCTGGTTTGTCCGTTTGAATTTTCGTTGTTTGGGGCGTTTTGAGAGTTTGCATATTTTCAGGAGTGAGATTTTGGCTTGGGGGATTAGACATGAGAAATTAGGATTGAGAATTTTGAATTATGGTGTTAGAAAGTAGGAAATGTGGAGTAGTGCTTCCTGATTAATTGCTCCTCATTCCCTCTTCCTATTTTCTGGTTATGCAGGTGTTTTAATGGAACACTGACTGCCTATTTGTTCAATTAAAATTTCTTCAATGCGGACGTTACGCTTGATTTTGACATTCTGAAGATAGTCGATCGGGTCATCGGCATTAAAGACAGTGCCGTCAAATAGCTCGATCGTCCGACGAACTCTGGAAATATCCGGTAAACCCAACTCGCGCACTGCTTGACCGAAGACATCGGGCCGCAAAACTCGATCGACCACTTCCACCCAGTTTTTCGGGAACGGAATCAGTCCCCAGCGGGCCATCTGCGCCATCACCCACACCATTTCTAGGCGGTCTGGACAATTGGTTTGGTCAACGTAAAACTGGTTGAAATTGTAGAGCATTTCAGGTTCTGCCTCCGTACCGGAGTTGTAGGGGTCGAGGAACCCCGGACGGATGTCTTTTGGATCTGCGCCGATGTATTGTTCTTGGCAAATCAATTGTAGAATTTCTTCGCGGTTACGGCGATCGTCGCAGTAGTCGCAGGCTTCCAAAAGCGCTTTGACGAGGGCGAGGTGGGTTTGAGGATATTTCTGAGCCCAATCTTCGCTAACGCCGAGAACTTTTTCGATGTGTCCGGGCAGAATATCGAGGGAACGGGCCATGACAAAACCGGTACCGTCATTGACTGCTTTGGAGTTCCAGGGGTCGCCCGCGCAGTAGCCGTCAATGTTGCCTGCTTTTAAATTCGATACCATCTGCGGGGGCGGAATCATGGTCAAGGCCACATCTATGTCGGGGTCAATACCGCCGGAGGCCAGCCAGTAGCGGAACAGCAGATTGTGCATGGAGGCGGAGTGTACCATGCCCAAGGTATGTACCGTGTCGGGGGTGTTGGCGATCGCAGCTTTGAAATCCTCTAATGTCCGAATGCCTTGTTTGTAAAGGTTTTTGCCGAAGATAATCGAGTTGCCGTTGCGGGACAGGGTTAAGGCGCTGTTGACTGGCACCGGTTCCTCTCCGTCCATACCTAACAGCATGGCGATCGGCATTCCTGCGACCATTTGCGCGGCGTCCAGCCGTCCTTGGGCGATGCCTTTGGCAATTTCTTTCCAACTAGGTTCGCGGCTCAGAGTGACTTCTTCTAAACCGTGGGCTTTGAAGAATCCTTTTTCTTTGGCTACGACTAAGGGCGCGCAGTCGGTGAGGGGAATAAAGCCGATGTCGAGGTTGACTTTTTCTAGGCCGTTGCGGGCGATCACCACGGCTGGGGCTTGTTGTTTGGCCCGGCGCTGTTTCACCCGTTTTTGCTGGTTGAGGAAGTAAACCATTTCGTTACGCAGCGCGTAGTAACTCGGATGGTTGACAACTTCCATCCGCTTGCGAGGGCGGGGAATATTCACTTCGAGAATTTGCCCGATTTGTGCTTCCGGGCCGTTGGTGAGCATGACAATGCGATCGCTCAACAACAAAGCTTCATCCACGTCGTGAGTTACCATCACGCTGGTGACTTTGCTTTCCTCGCAAATGTTCATCAACTGGTCTTGCAAACCGCCGCGAGTTAAAGCATCAAGAGCACCGAAGGGTTCGTCTAGCAGCAGCAATTTTGGGCGAATTGCCAACGCGCGGGCGATCGCAACTCGTTGTTTCATCCCCCCAGAAATTTCGCCCGGACGTTTATTGGCTGCTGCCCCAAGTCCGACCAATTTAATATGGTATTCGATTACCAACTCGCGATCTTCTTGAGAGTTACCACTGTAAATTTCATCTACTGCTAGAGCAATATTTTCGCGGACTGTCAGCCAAGGTAGCAGCGAGTAATTTTGAAACACCACCATTCTGTCCGGGCCTGGATCGCGAACTTCACGCCCTTCTAAAGTAATCCCGCCCTGACTTGCTGTGTCGAGTCCAGCGATGATATTTAGCAGTGTGGATTTGCCGCAGCCAGAGTGTCCGATTAAGGTGATGAATTCTCCCTTTTTAATTTTAAGTTCGATATTTTTTAGAGCGATGTACTGCTCGCCATTGGGCAAGTTAAATACGCGATCGACGTGATCTACTTCAACAAGTATTGACATGGCTATTTTAGGTTAGTTTGTAATTTGTAAATTAAGTCACTGTAGGCTGTAGGGTACTGCGCACCTTACCTGGTTCGTAGGGTGCGCACTGCGCACCTTACTTTGTACTGTAAACTGTAAACCCAATCCTATTTCTGTTCTTCGGGAACCACTTTGGAAGCGATGAAACCAACGATTCTGTCTAAAATCAAACCTACAATTCCTACATAAAGCACTGCCAGAATCACGTGGCTGAGTCGAGAACTGTTGTAAGCGTCCCAGATGAAGAAGCCGATGCCAACGCCGCCGACTAACATTTCCGCAGCTATGATCGCCAGCCAAGACAAACCGATACCAATTCTCAAGCCTGTGAAGATGTAAGGAACTGAAGACGGTAGCAGGATTTTCCAGAAATATTTTTGGTTGGGGAGGCGCAAGACGCGGGCGACGTTTCGGTAGTCTTGGGGTATTTGTTGGACGCCTACTGTGGTGTTAATCAGAATCGGCCAAATTGCTGTAATCAAGATTACGAAAAGCGCCGAAACTTCGTTAGCTTTCATCCCCATACTTTCAAAGGGATTGAACTGTTGAAATACGGCCAGGGCAATGGGCAACCAAGCTAGCGGCGGAATAGTTCTAAATACTTGAAACAGCGGGTCTAAAGCATTGTACATTAAAGAGTTTGTGCCGATCAATATCCCTAAACTTATGCCGAGAATTGCTGATAAAGTAAAGCCGATCGCCACCCGCTGCAAGCTGGCCGCCAGTTGCCAAAATAAGCCTTTGTCAATCCCACCATTGTCGAAGAATGGATTGGTAATTAAAGTCCAGCTTTCTTGGACAACTTTAATCGGGCCGGGCAAGGAGGAACCATCACCGTGGCAAAGGATTTGCCAGATTGTGAGCAAAATTGCGATCGCGACTAAAGGTGGAATGATTTTTTTGCGATTTTTTTGCACCAAATCCAGAACGAAATTTACCGGATTTTTGCTTTTAGAAACAGAGAGGTTGGTTGCCATTTTTCTATTTACTGTGAGGAATTAGCAGTGAATTGATAATTGCTTGTAGATGCTTTTACCTAGTGAGTTGAAATTTAAGATTTGATATCTTCACTCCTGGACGCATTTAGTATCAAAGCAACCGGGTTTTTACCTATTTTCCGGGCTACAACAAACAATATTCGTAAAAAACCCGGTTTCTGACCAGTGCGTAACTCCTGATTTAGAACACTTTTCTAGTTTCAAGGATAGTTATAAATCCGAAATTTCCCACCTTAAATCTCAATCAATTTACTAGCTAATGGTTGATTTTATGCTATCAACCATTAGCACCGAGTCTGCTGCTTATGCTTTTTTGATTGCCAGACTCTTCAGATATTCTTCTGGTTTGTCTGGGTCAAATTTTATGCCATCAAAGAAGGTTTCGATACCGCGAGAAGTCGTAGCTGGAATTTGGGCTGCGGGAACACCAATTGCTGTGGCTGCTGCTTTCCAAATATCCTCGCGGTTAACTTTATCGACGGTTGCTTTGATGTCGGTATTAGCCGGGATATAACCCCAGCGAATATTTTCAGTGATGAACCAAGCATCGTGGCTCTTGTAGGGATAGGAAGCATTGTCAGCCCAGAATTTCATTGCCACTGGACTAGCAGCTTCAACGCGACCCGTACCGTAGTCAATTTCACCTTTAGAACGAGCGACAATATCGGCTACTGGAACTTTTAACCATCTATCTTTACCGATGATTTCACACATTTCTTGTTTGTTTTCTGGCTTGTCGCACCACTGCTGGGATTCCAGTACGGCCATTGTAATTGCTTTAGCAGCTTTGGGATTTTTGGCTACCCAATCTGCTCTTAAAGTTAAAGCTTTTTCTGGGTGATCTTTCCAAAGTTCTCCAGTGATTAAGGCGCTGTATCCTACTTTTTGAGCAATTAGTTGAGCATTCCAAGGTTCGCCTACGCAAAAGGCTTCCATGCTGCCGGATTTCATGTTAGCTACCATTTGGGGCGGCGGTACGGGAATCACGGAAACATCTGTATCTGGATTGATGCCGCCGGCTGCTAGCCAATACCGTATCCACAAATCGTGGGTGCCTCCGGGAAATGTCATAGCAATCGGAACTTTCTGATTGGCGAGGGCTGCTTTAAAAGGTTTGCTGTCTGTACCTATTTTTAAGTCTAGGTATTTTTTGCCGAGGGAAATACCTTGACCGTTAGTATTTAACCGCGCCAGAATGTTCATCGGCACTGGCTGATTGCCTTTGGTAATTGTGCCTAATGTCATCTGGTGAGCCATCGGGGATAAAAGGTGCGCGCCGTCAATGCCGCCTTTGTCGGAACCGAGTTCTAAGTTGTCGCGCGTTACTGGCCAAGATGCTTGTTTGCTGATTTGCACGTCTTTCATGCCGTATTTGGCAAAGTAGCCTTTTTCTAGGGCGATGATTAAGGGTGCTGCGTCGGTGAGGGCGATGAATCCGAGTTTGGCTGCGGTAACTTCGGGGGCGTCGGCGGGGTTGATGTTGACTGCTGGGGCGGCGGTGGGTGAGGTTCCGCTGGGAGTTGCGTTAGATGTGGTGGAACCGGAACTGCAACCGTGGACGAGAAGGGTGCCGGCGGCTGTGGCTCCGGCGGTGATGATGAATTTTCTTCTAGAAAGGTTGCTCATTTGTCTTGAATTATTGTTGTTGTACTTTGAGATGAAATTCTGAGATTAGGCGTCGATCGACACTTTGCCGATCGCCCGCCCGCTGCAAGCTAAGATAAACCCTGGTTCTATGTCGCTCAGCGCGTCCAGTTTGCCATCGTAGGCGACATTGCCTTCTAGGAGTTGCTGCTTGCAAGTGCCACAACTTCCCGATCGACAATTGCTGTCGAGTTCGATTCCGGCCCGTTCGGCAACGTCGAGAATAAACTCATCTTCGCTACAAGCAACTGTTTTGCCCGATCGAGCGAAAATGACAGTAGATGTCTGAGGTTTGGTCGCGAAAGCCGTTTCATCCCTCTCAACCGTCAGTTGCAGTTGCCGATTCAGGGAAGCGACATCGCTTGGAGATTGATTGGGAACAGCCCCAAACTTATCGATTAACAGTTGATGCAGCACCGGTTTCAGGTCTTCGCAAGGAATGCTTTTTTGGACGCAAGTACCCAAATGAGCGTCTTTGCCAACTGTGCCTCCCATGTAGATGTCCACACCTTCGAGGGTTTTACCGTTCTTGCGAACTTTTGTACCCATCAAACCGATGTCAGCTACCTGGGGTTGAGCGCAGGAATTGGGGCAACCCGTCCAGTGAATTCTGACCGGTTTGGGAACGGAGAGCTCGGCTTCCAGTTCCCGAATCATTGCCACGGCGCGGGTTTTGGTTTCGATGAGGGCGAAGTTGCAAAAATTCGATCCGGTGCAGGAAACTAAGGCTCTCGTCAGGGGTGCGGGGTCGATCGAGAAACGCTGTAATAACGGTTCTTTGAGTAGCGACTCAATCCGCGAGTCGGGAACATTGGGAACAATCACGTTTTCTTCGACGGTGAGCCTGAGTTCGCCGCTGCCGTAAACTTCAGCGATTCTGGCCAAATCGTACAAATCCGCTGCTTGCAGGCGTCCGACGGGAACGTGCAAACCTACATAGTTGAGCCCTGATTGTTTTTGGGGGTAGACACCGATGTGATCGCGTTTGTCCCAGATGATTTCATCTTTGAGGGCGGCGACGGACAAACTGCGGCCTACTTCTTTTTCGACTTCGGCGCGGAATTGTTCAATACCGAGTTCGTCAATCAGCCACATCAAGCGGGATTTTTGGCGGTTTGCTCTTGGGCCTCGATCGCGAAATACAGTTAATATAGCTCTGCACAAATCCACAACATCGCTGGGACTAGCCCAGACGTTGAGAGGAATTGCTGCTGCGCAGCGTTTGGCGGAGAAGAAACCACCGACTAAAACGTTAAAGCCGATGTTGCCGTCTTGGTAAGCGGGTACGAAGGCGATGTCGTTGATTTCCGCGTGCACTGAGTTATCGCGGCAACCTGCGATCGCAATATTAAACTTTCTCGGCAAATTAGAAAACTCTGGGTTGCCTTCGCCGCTGTTGGTAATCATGTCTTGGACTTGGTTCGCCAATTCCCACGTATCTATCAGTTCGTCGGCGTCCAAGCCTGCGACTGGGGAACCAGTAATATTACGTACATTGTCCATGCCAGACTGAATGCTGGTCATGCCAGCTTCTTTGAGGCGGCGAAAGATGTCGGGCACATCTTCGATGCGAATGCCGCGCAGTTGCAGGTTTTGTCTGGTGGTGATGTCGGCGCTGCCGTCGGAGCCGTAGCGTTGTAAGATGTCTCCTAGGGTTCTAGTTTGATTGCTGGTGATGACGCCGTTGGGCAAGCGCAGACGCATCATGAATTTGCCCGGAGTTACTGGCCGAAAGAAGATGCCGAGCCATTTGAGGCGGTGCTCGCGATCAATCTCGTCCATTGCTTCCCAGCCGATTTGGGCGAAGTGGTCGAGTTCGGCTTTGACTGCTAAGCCATCTTTTTCGGCTTTGAGTTTTTCAAATTTGTTCTGGCTGGTTTTGGGTTCTACTGTTTGGGTCATTGGTTTACCCTCGCTGCTGGCTTGTTCGGGGGAGGTATTGACTTGGAGCATAAAGTGTGTTTCCTGCTAACCTTAGTGAGTGTATTGATTTAAAACTGTATATTTAGTTACTTGATGGAATTTCTTTTAAGCATGGTTGGTTTTCTGTATACTTGAGCTTTTCTGGGCGCTGCCTCGATTGCGGCCAAACTATGTATGGTTATAGTTGCTACCGATGGTTCGATCGCTGCGTTTCGATTCACCTTTGTTATGAACGAATGTAAAGCGCACCACAGTAAATATTCGTAGCTATTTTTACAAAATATTGAATTTTATGAAGTTTTTGCATAGACGCTATGCGTTTTATACATCTGTCATGGGGCATGGGGCATGGGGCATGGGGAATAGGGCATCGGGCATGGGGCATGGGGCATTTTTGACTATTGACAACTGACAACTGACAACTGACAACTGACAACTGACTTCCATCCGTTACATCCGTTACATAATCCGTTGCCGAACTTCCTTTGGCTGCTATAAAATTATTTTTGTGACGACGATCGCAGACTTGAAACGAAACTCGTCACACAATTAGAGTGGCGGCTGTCACACAGTTTGGCTCAAAACATCACCTTTTCTGCATATCCAGCGTCACTCTTGATTTTTGGAGAACGAGAGATGATATAAGTATCGAATTCAGAGAACGTCTCATGTTTTTAGTTCAACTTATCCCCGGCGCTATCTCCGAAATACTTGCCTCTGTTACCGATACAGGCAGTTTGACTTTAGCCGATCGCTACGGTTTGATGGCCGCTGTTTTGGACGACTCTCTCGACGAGCAAGACAGGCATTCGCTCAACCGCCTGCTGCGCTCCGTGCTCAAGGGAAAAGTCAAGATCGTCAACGAACTGTCGGCGATATATTAAGAGCATTGAAAAATTTGATTGATTTTTGCAGCGCTTCAATTGCAAAAACTACCGCCTGAGTTAGAATTAACCCGCGATGCCTGCTGTGATATATTGCAGAAATTTGCTTGACTGTTTTCAAAACCTGATCTATCCTCGTCGTCTGGACTTTTTGTGATTTTCCAATTATTTAATTTTGCGAGATTGTTTCACTTCCTTTTACCGTGAATTAATTTTAATTTACTATTTGTTTACTGATTAGTTTTTTTTTACAGATCTAGTTGAAATTACGTAATTGCCAGAAAAAATCTTTACCAAAACTTTAACAAATTCTGCCGGAATCTATGATTTACTAAAAATTAAAAATAGTCGATCGACAGACTTGATTTTTTAACACTCATTCATCAGGGAACTTTCTATGAATTCCACTACTAAAAAGAGCATTCACTGGACTTGCTCAGCGGCTGTTTTCTGTGCAATTATCGCACTACACCCACAACAGGCTACAGCAGCAACCCTATCTAACGGCTGGAATTATGCGATCGACTCCTTCACCGACGGCGTGTCAGGGCCCCAAATCGGAGGCGGCGAGTTTGAATTTTACGGCATCGCCGTCAAAGAAACATCAGATACAGCTTTCATCGCCATCAACTCCAATCTAAGTTTAGCGGGATATGCAGACAGCGCCGCTCTCCGAGGCAACATCAACTACGGCGATTTATTCTTCAATTTTTCCGGTCAAAACTTCAACACAGCAAATGCCAATGGCAGCTTATTTGCCGTGCGCTTTGCCGACGGAAATGACTCAGGCGTGGCGACAACAGGTGTTTACAGCAATGTTACCGCTAAAAACGTCACCCAAACCAACTCCGGCTTTACCAATTTAAATCAATACAACACCGTAGTTGCATCTAACGGCGGAACCCCATCAATGGGTGATTTAGCTGCGACTGACCCCTATTTTCAACAAACAGGAAATTGGACAGTTCTCAACTCAATTGGTTCTGGAACAAAAGTTGGAGAAATCTCTGCTTTAACTTCCGCAACTTTGAGCGCAATGGGTCTAAATTTTGGGCAGTTCAATGCAGTAGGTTCTCAAACAATCGGATTCAGTTTTAATAAATCCTCAATGCCTTCTGGTAGCTATATTGCTAATTTTTTTGCTGAGTGCGCTAACGATGCGATCGCCATTAAAGGAGAATTTGAGCCTGTACCCGAACCTTCTACTTGGTTTGGTACTTTAGTAGGATTGGGCTTTTTAGGTATGGGTGCGGCGAAACGTAAAATTAAGCCCAAGATTGCTTGAGGCTCTTGCAACATTCTGAAGAACCAGCAAGATGCCGGTTCCACAAAAACTCAATATTCTGGTGGAATGGGCATCTTGCCCGTTCCTAAACACAAACACTAAATCTTCTGGTGGAATGGGCATCTTGCCCGTTCCTAAACACAAACACTAAATCTTCTAAATCTTCTGGTGGAACTGGCAAAATGCCAGTTCCTAAAAACCCTTAGCGCACCTAACAACCTTATCGTGAGATAAAATGCGCCCAAACATTCCCATCTGGCCCAGCAACTTGATTGACGTAACTGTAGGGATACATCAACTTTCTGCCCTCAGTATCGCTGTAGCCGGTGAGTGCATCTCCCCAAGGATCTTGCACGATATAACCATCAGAATTGTAACCAATTAAAGTGATAATGTGACCGGCAGCAGTAAAATCTCCCGCTAAAACTATCGGCCGCCGATTCAACAATTCCGATCGCACATCCGCCCATTTGCGAGTCGTACTAAAACTCGTCTTAAACCCGTAAGCTTGAATCAGCGCCGTCAGCACGTTGTGATCGGTTTGAGAACCAACGCCTGCATAGTCGAAACACCACTGCAATAACTCATCCTCCAACTGTCCGCCCCACTTAGAACGAACGCCATAATAATACAGCACCATCGCGATCGCAGTTACGTTGCAAGTAGACCAGTCAAAACGCGGATTGTCCCGCTGCGAAAAATACGGCACGTTCAATTCCACATTATTCGGAACCGGATCGAAAATTTTATCTCCCCGCTTGAACTGAACAAAACTCGGAAAAACATAACCTGTATTGCCAAAATTTTGCAGTTCTTCAGTCAGGGAAATTTTTAGGTGATTTTGTTCCAAACCGTAGCTTTCCACGCCGTAAACTCGACCTAAAGGCAGTGTAGTTCTCTCGGTAGCGGTCAGCTTAGCAGCATCTACCGGGCGTTTTTTAAACACAGTTGGTTGCAGCATTGTCATCGTCAAAGCATCGGGGTCAAAGGGAACTTCTTTGCCGTTTTTCTTGATTTTAACGTGCTGCCAATAGATAAATCCGATGTTGCCAAAACCGGGAATAGATTCGGCGAGAGTTACTCGGAAATGCCCCAAAATGCAGGCATAACCAGTAATGGCATAGGTACTGCCTAAAATGAGCTCAGCAACTTGATTGGCAGGGAGTTTCGATGAATCTTGTGGTTTACCTTTAATCAGAGTTGTTTGAGTTACCAATAGTTGAGCGTTCCCGTTGCTATTCGGTACGTCTGCCAGGTCAAATTTCAGGACTTTTGTACCTTTGGCAAGCTGAACGTCTGGTTCGTAAAAATAGCCAAAAGTGCCCACTGGAGAAATTTCCGAATCCAGAACCACCTTGAGATGCCCGTCAATAAATCCGTATTTGCTAATCGTCAAAGTCTTACCTGCTTTGACAAGAACTTTTTGCTGATTGTTGAGCCGGGAAGAATCAACCGGAGCTACCTTAAACAAAGTGTCAGAAACTATCTTTAAGCTCAAACCTTTTCCGACAGTCAGCGGATCGGAACTTACGGTAATATAAATTATTTGGCTGCCGGTAACGTTGCCTTTGCTGTCAGTTGCCCGCAATCTCAGCCAGCGAGCTCCCGGTACGCTAAATCCTTTAGGCAAATTCACTTGCCAAGTGCCTGCTTTTTGGTTTAGTGTTACGGTTAACGGCAGTTTATCCTCAGCTATTACCTCAATTTTTGCTGCTTCTTGTTTGTCAAAAGTACCTGAAAGTGCGATCGCCTGATTGACCAAAACTTCCGTCGGGCCTTGATAAGTTAAATTGGGCGCTGGATTGAAAGATTTGCCACCGCGACTGAATTGTACGAAATCGGGAAAAACAAAACCCGTATTCCCAAAGGGTGGTAAATTTTCAGTAAGTGAGACTTTAACGTGACCTTGTTCTATAGAGAATCCCGAAACTCCGTAAATCATTCCCGCCGGCAAAGTAACCTTTTCTGGAGGTTGCAGACTTGCCGCAGCCACAGGTCGCTTTTTAAACACAGTAGTTTTGACAACAGTCATGGTAACTGCATTTTTGTCAAACGAAATTCCCCTGCCGTCTTGCAATATTTGGACGTGTTGCGAGTACAGAAATCCCGAATTTCCGAAGTTGGGAATCGGGCGATCTAATGTGACTCTAAAATGATTTTCTACGCAAGCGTATCCGAGAATATTGAAAGTTTCTCCCTGGTTAAACCGTACTTTCTGAGTTGGGGCTAAAGTAGCAGAATCTGCGGGGTTACGCTTTAACCAGGTTTTTTTGTTTACCCACAGCAACTGCATTCCAGGTGCTGGGGCCGGTAGTTGAGTGCGATCGAAGATCAGGATTTTTGCACCTTTCGTGACGACTACGTGCTTTTCGTAGAAAAAACCAGATTTTCCCACCGGAGAAATTGGATTATTTAGTTGAACTTCTAGGTGTCCGTCTTCTAACTCGTAGTCGGTAATTTGATAAGTTGTTCCGGCTGGTATGTCCGCTTTTTGCGTATCGTTAAGATTGCTAGTCGGCACTGTTCCGGCTTTGAATCTGGTAAATTGGAGAGTAATTAACGTAAAAGATTCATCGGGTGTATTAGAAGCAGGATTAACTTTGATGTTAATTGTTTGTTCGCCGATAACTTTGCCTGTTTTATCAGTAGCCTTCATCTGCACCGTGCGAGTTCCGGCGCGATCGAATCCTTTATCTAAACTGATGTTCCAAATACCTGTCGATAAATTTATCCCTGTCTTCAGGGCATTTGAGCCTTCTGCTGCCGAAATCGCCGCCACTTGATTTTTGTCAAAACTGCCAACTAAGACAGCGCCTCGATTGGCCTCAACTTCTTGTGGGCCTAAGTAATTCAAAATAATTTTACTGCTTGTCATTATCTATTCGCCTACCTACTTAATTATTCAGCTACAGCAAGGATAACTTCTCATTTTATCAAACACAATGACTTGATCCCGGACAAAACCGCTCCGAGACTGAATTTAGGGGCGATTAAGGCATTTTAAAGCATGAATTTTTAATTGTTGGCGGGATTATTCCAGAAATCTAATTGTAGGGCGCGCATTGCGCATCTTACCCGAATATACCGCTGATCGAGCAGATTTGTGGCGCAAGTCTTGAGGAAAAAAATTTGGTTTGAGCAGGGTATTACCCCCTGTACCTTTGACCCATCACTAGGTTGGGACTTAGGAAAAAAAACCGGTTTCTACGAGAATATTGCGTGTAGCAACAAGGTATCTTGACAGAAACCGGGTTTTTAGCCGTTTGGTGCGTTTAGGGGTGTTAGTGCGATCGGCTAAACTTCGGCTAAACTATGGTGACAAGAATATCTTGAGCGTGAGAGTCAACTTTCAGATTATCTCCTTCATAAACCTGAATAATTTTGCCAGTACCATCGATCGCAAAAGTAACGCGCTTAGAGTAATCACCTTTCTCAACATCGTAAGCTTTGGTAATTGCGCCATCAACATCTGCTAATAGCTGGAAAGGCAAACCGTACTTCTCCGTGAACTTTTGGTGCGATTCTTCATTATCGCGGCTGACACCGAGAACTACGATATCTTTGCCCTTGTAATCTTCATAGGCTGCTTTGAAGCTTTGGGCTTCTCTGGTGCAGCCGGGGGTGTCATCTTTGGGGTAGAAATACAAGATTACGGTTTTACCGGTGAAGTCGGAGAGGGAGACTGTTTTGCCGTTTGTGTCTTTGGCGGTGAATTGAGGAGCCGCGCACCCTACTGGTAATGTCATAGTTTTGTTTCTCTTGCGATGGATAAAGATATTTTAGTTGATTTTGGGCTGTTGTTGTCAATTTCTTAAATACGAGATTCGGGATTGAGTGCAGAAAATGAAAAATCTGCCTTGGGGAATAGTTTTTATTGGTGATTCTATGCCTTAATTTTGGGAAGATTGTGTGTTAAATTATGGGGGTGTAATCCGAGTTTTTTGGCGCAATTAAAACTTAATAAATAAAGTAAAATATGAGAGCTTTTTACACTGTTGTTATCCGCAAAAGTGCCGATGATTGGGTGACGCTGTGTTTGGAGAATGAATTAGTGGGACAAGGAAATACTCCCGAACAATCCATCGATAAGCTCAAACAGGCGATCGAGTCATTTTCCGAAGTTTATGAAGCTGAATTAGATATTCATCTAAGCCCACTTGCTCTTAATGAATTGCACGAATTTCTGACTTTAGAAGATGCGGAAGCTTCAAACACTTATGAACTAAGAAAAGTTTATGCCTAAAATTATTCCTGTGCAACTTACTATAAATACTTGTTGGCAATGCAGAAAAAGGCTAGCGTAAAATGCCTTTTACAAGCAAAATCGTCTCATTTGTCCTAAAATAGAATAGACATCCTACATTAATTCTCTACCATGTCGATCGCAGTAATTCAAGAACACATCGAAATCACCCCTGGAGTCTGTGGGGGAAAACCCCGTATCGCCGGACATCGCATCCGAGTTCAGGATATTGTTGTTTGGCACGAACAAATGGGAATGTCACCAGACGAAATTTTGTATCACTATCCCAGCATTACTTTATCTGATATCTATGCAGCTTTAGCTTATTATCACGATCGTCGAGATGAAATCCGCTCTGCAATCGAAGCAGATGCAGAATTTGCCCGCCAATTAAAAGCTCAAACCCCATCGCTATTGCAACAAAAATTAAAAAATCGTCAGCATGGCTAAGATAAAATTTCATCTCGACGAAAATATAACTCTTGCCATAGCGAATGGATTGCGAAGACGTGGAATTGATATCACCACGACACCAGAAGAAGGAATGATCGGGCAATCCGACGAACAACAATTAGCATTTTCCCTGTCTCAAGAGCGAGTAATTTTCACCCAAGATACGGATTTTTTAAGACTGCATTATGCAGGTTTGTCTCACGCGGGTATTGTTTACTGTCCGCAAACCAGTAAATCGATTGGGGAAATTTTGCAAGGGTTAGTATTAATTTGGGAGATACTGAATGCTGAAGAAATGAACAATTATTTGGAGTATTTGTAAAAACAGGCGATCGGCACTTGCAGCATGAGTATTAATCTGACCGTAGTTGCGAATCTGTTGAACTGCTGTGAAAATATTGGTAGGTTTTTTTCCAGTTCAATTTGACTATAAATCTGTAAGAATAAAAAATATACTACCTATTCAGAGCCAAATCAATGACTTTTATCCCATCCGAAGCGTTTAAATCTATTAGTTATCCCAGCCGCACCGTAAAAAGAGCCGATCGCGCGATCCGGTGTGCCCCTTTTCAATTACACTTCTTCCAGACCATCCGCGATAACAGCGTTTTCCTCAGTGCGATCGCCTCCAATGGAGGTGTCGAAAGTGGCTACACCCGATCGCCCGTATCAGAACTCGTAGCCGAAAACTCCCTGCTGTGGCTGATTCAAGTCGGCGTTTTGCGGCGCGAAGTAGATGGACAAGGAATTACCGACAGTTTTCGCCTCACGCCGCTTGGCCGCCAACTTGTGGAAAAATGGGAACAGCAAGGAAATAGCTTACCAACTGCTTCATTGTGCGATCGCATGGGAAATACCATTAGCCGGGGGTTCGGACTATTTTCATAACGAAATACAGTTCAGATCAGAGCGTTAAGGCGGTAAGGTGCGCACTGCGCACCTACATAATTAGATTTTAATAAGGGTTGAAGTCCTCACTACTAACGTCAATTTCTCTCCCCGAATTTTCACGCAATTAGCGCTGATTCAAAAAGCGCGTCGCCATCGACATGGCGTCAGTAATATCTACGTCGCCGTCTCCATCTCCATCTAAAAACGCATTCAAAACGGGATTTCCGCCCTGGGCTGGATTTTGGGCGTTGCCGCCGGTTTGCAGCAAATTGAGCACGATCGGCACTAAAACAGGTATCATCGCTTGCACTGTAGCGTTATTCAAACCGGTTCTTTGGGCGATATCAGCCACTATTTGCGTCAGTTGGCCACCTCCGAACAAACTCTGTACCGCTTGTGGATTGGGATTTGTGCCGCTAAATTGGTTGACAACTTCTTGGGCTTGTGCCTCTCCAGATTGCGATCGCACGTCTTGTAAGGCCGATCGCACGTATCCACCCAAAACCGACATCGCTAGCTGAGTCGTACCCGCATCAACGCCCTGGCTACCGCTCAGTTGCTCTACTGCACCGAGAATGTTGCCCAACTGATTGGGACTTGCTTGTTGGTTCGGATTGTCGATCGCGCTTAAAATTTGGTCAAATAGTCCCATAATTTTCGCTCCTTGCTGTAATTGCTCCAGTCTAGATTAACCGATTACCCATTACCAATTACCAATTCTCAACCTCAAATTTCAAATCCCCATAATATATTCTAATGTTTGATCGGCAGGGCGATCGCAAATTCCGTCCCCATTCCCATCTCTGACCAACAGTTAATCGTCCCACCGTGTTTTTTGACGATAATTTCGCGGCCGATTGCCAATCCCAAACCAGTACCTACACCTCTCGGTTTAGTCGTAAAGAATGTTTCAAACATTTTTTCTTGACTGGCCACAGGTATTCCCGTACCGTTATCGGCAATTCGCACTACCACTGAGTCATCGTCCAAGTATTCTGTAGTAATCACAATCTTCCGCAAAAAACTCGGTGCTTCCTGTTTGATCGACTCCAAATCGGATTGTTTTTTGTCCTCCTCAGAGCTGATTATCTCAATTTTTGCTTTTTCTTCCACAGCATCTATTGCATTGTTCAGAACGTTCACAAATACCTGGTAAAGCAAACCCATATAGCCTTCAACAGTCGGAATATCGCCGTAATTACGCACCACTTCAATGCCCTGTTTGATTCGGCTGTTGAGAATCAGCAAACTGCTTTCTATGCAGGCGTGCAAATCGACCGGATGAGGTGCGGCATCGTCGAGTCGAGAAAAATCTTTCAAACTTAAGATAATAGCTTTGGCTCTTTCAGCGCCGACTTGCATTGAGTCAAATATTTTCATCAAATCTTCTTTGAGAAAATCGATGTCTATTTCTTCTGCTTTTTCGTTGACTGCGGAAGGCGGATTTGGGATTTCTGTTTCGTAAGTTTTGAGCAAATCTAAAACATCTTCCACGTAATTTTTCGCGGGAGCGATGTTGGCATAGATAAAATTGATTGGGTTGTTAACTTCGTGAGCCACACCGGCTAACATCCGCCCCAAACTTGCCATTTTTTCATTTTGAAATATTTGGCTTTCTTGTTCAGATTTTAATTGTTTTAGCAAGTGATTTACTTTCAGAATCAGTTGATTTAGCGAAGTTGCTAATACTCCCACTTCATCGGTGCTGGTCACTGGTGCTTGCAACTGAAAATTAGACTCTTGGGTCACTCGCTGAGCGATTTTAGTTACAGCGGTGAGGGGTTTGGCGATCGCCCGACTGGTGAAGCTCGCCAGTAGTGCTGCAACGACGATCGACAGTGCCATGCTACCAAAAATGATTTGCACCCGCAGCGTCTGCGCTCGCAGCAGGGCCTCCCGCGCTGCATCCTCTTGCTCTTGGGCGCGATCGATAATTGCTCCTAAATCATTAGTCGTCTTCTCTAATTTTAATCCAATTTTATCTCGCTCGAAATTCAACAACAACTTGCTTTTAACACTTTTTTGAGCTAGCGAATGTGGCAGTTTACTGATTTGAGCGTTAACTGTTTCTAGCTGCTGAATGTAATTTAACAGAAGCCGATCGTAACTTTTTATAAAAGCCTGTAAACCTGCTGCCTGTTCCATCTTTTTCTGATTTTTAACTTCAGATAGCGACAACTTCAAACTGTAGATATTCTTTTGTAGCTGTTGGTATTTGCTGTCAAAAATTTCGGGCTGTTCTATCCCGTAAATCAATCGCTGTTGGCTGTTTTGCGTCCGCAGTAAAGCCACCTGCAACTTATTTAAAAGCTGACTTTCTCGATCGATGTCTACTTGATTGTTAGTTCTGCGATAGTAATGATTCCCCGCCAGCATTCCGACAGTCGTGCCCCCAATCGCCACACAAAGAGCCAGTGCGTAGCCACGGCAGATTTTGTCGCTAATACTCAGGTTGCCGAAGGAGCGGGCTATTTGAGCAAAATAATTGGGATTTGGGGGCTGGATCTCTTTGATGTTATACTCGAAAGAGGTAGGGAGTTCTTGTGAAGCCTGATTATTATGATGTTTGAGCTGCATAGATGCGAACCTGTGAATAATTCACGCACTGAAAATTAAGCTTAACTTAACTCGCGGCTGATTAGAAAGTACCGCATCGATAATTAATGTGATAATTTTTGTTAATGATGACGCTGTTACCCTGCCTGAGAAACTGGGATAATTTCAGTTTTGCATTTATAGTGCGAGCTGTCGCGAGCGGGGACGCTCGCACTATAATAAAAAAAATGCTTTTTGCAAAACCCAGATGCTCCCGATCAACCTGGTTTCGGGTTTCCGCTGTCGGAGCTTTTAAGACGCACTTATACTGTTTTAGATTTTAGAATAATTGGGAATGACCAGCGCTAAAAACGGAGACAAGCCCCAGACATGAATCGTGGAGTTCCCAAAGTTAAAGCTCCCAGACTCATCTGTGGATTAAATCTCAAATCTACAATTTAAAATCGATTGACTGATTCGGTAAGGGTTTGGATCGCGGACTCGATCAGTTGCATTCTTTGAGTGAAACTGGTATTGCGTTAAGAAACCGTGTTTCTACGTACTCAAGGCGATATTTATTTTTTTGATAAAGAAGTGTGGCTTGAGGGGCGATCGCATAAATCACCGATTAAATACGTAGGTGTCAAGAAATCGGCTTTCCGCGATCGGGCGGGTGTACGCACCAATAAACAGCCTGCACCCGCTACAATTGCAGCTTTGGGCGCGCACTTGTCCGCCTGCACTCGCTACCACTCAAACCCGCTTGCATTCTGCTGACAGCACAAGCAGAATCGGGATTGGCAGACTAAGCAGTGCGATCGGGCACTTCGCCATTTTATATTTTAGATTTGCAATAACTAATTACTATCGCGGTAATGTAAAAATCAAAGCATAGCCCTTTTATTTGCCGCTGCCCTCATGCCTTTGCCGCGCCTGTTAACCTTAATTGCCGCTTTCTGCCTCACCCTGGGGCTGATTATTGGGCTGGTGAGTTCCTTAACAGGGCTTTACAGTCAAGTTGCGTGGTCTGCTTCTCCGCTGCTGGCTAATTTGCTAATTTTCCTGATCATTGTACTTTTGGCAACGCTAATTTTTGCGCTATTTTACTATTTTCGGCTGCTACAACGACCGGGAAAAGTTAAGGGAAAACGGGCGATTAATCCCAAGATTCCTGTTGTCAAAAGTGAAGCTGCTTCGGAAAATCTTAAAGCAATTAGGCAGCAAGTCGATCGCATTCAAGATGAAGTAGCGCGCCAAGCTTTGCTGTTGAGAGCCCGCGAAATTGAAGCTAACATGGCTCGCGGCAATGTTCGGATCGTGGTTTTCGGCACCGGTTCTGCGGGCAAAACTTCCGCTGTAAATTCCCTCGTGGGGCGGATGGCGGGACAGGTGGGCGCGCCGATGGGAACTACCGAAGTTGGAGAAACTTACACTCTGAAATTGAAAGGAGTCGATCGCGAATTAGCAATTACAGATACCCCAGGCATCTTGGAAGCGGGAGTAGCGGGGACTTACAGAGAGGAATTGGCGCGTCAGTTGGCGGCCAGGGCTGATTTGATCTTATTTGTGTTGGACGGCGATTTGCGCAAATCTGAGTATGAACCGCTGCGGACTTTGGCGGAAATTGGCAAAAGGTCGATCGTGGTTTTTAATAAAGTTGACCTTTATCCCGACAGTGACAGAGACGAAATTCTCGATCGACTGCGGCAGCGAGTCAAAGGTTTTGTATCAGCAATGGATGTAGTTGCAATTAGCGCCAACCCGCAAAAATTTGTACTAGAAAGCGGCACAATATTTCAACCAGACCCGGATATGATGCCATTAATTCGGCGCATCGCAGCAATTTTGCGAGCCGAAGGCGAAGACTTAATTGCGGACAATATTTTGTTGCAATCTCAGCATTTGGGAGACCAAGCCCGCAAATTAATTGACGCTCAAAGGAGGCGCGCCGCTGATAAAGTAGTAGAGCGCTTTCAGTGGATCGGAGCCGGAGTAATTGCTGTAACGCCTTTACCAGTTGTAGATTTATTGGCGACAGCAGCAGTTAACGCTCAAATGGTAGTAGAAATTGCCAAGATTTACGGCTGCGAATTAAATATCGATCGCGCCAAAGAATTAGCATTATCTCTCGCCAAAACCCTAGCCAGCTTGGGAATAGTAGAAGGCGTAATTCAAGTAGTGTCAAGGGCGTTGCAATTAAGTGTAGCCGGATTTGTACTTGGCAAAGCAATTCAAGCAGTCAGCGCCGCTTATTTAACCAGAATTGCCGGGAAAAGTTTTATTGAATATTTCCGTCATGACCAAGATTGGGGCGACGGTGGCATTGCCGAAGTCGTGCAAAGGCAGTTTCAGTTAAATCGGAAAGACGAGTTTGTCAAAGCTTTTGTCAAAGATGCGATCGCCCGCGTTGTCGAACCTCTGAACATCTATCAGCAAGAAGAATCGGAACCAGAATTAGAAATGCCAGAAGAATTGGAACCAGAACCCTTGTATCAGCGGCAATCCGACGATTGGGAAAATTACAGTAATAAGCGCAACGATGAATGGTAGTTAGTCATTAGTCATTAGTCATTAGTCATTAGTCATTAGTCATTAGTCATTAGTCATTAGTCATTAGTCATTAGTCGCACGGCTGTTTCATTTTTCATTCTGCTAAAACCAGTCCTCCTAGCGGTTAAGATTGTCCGAAGAGAGGCACGAAGCAAACGAGCGTGTCTATTTTTCATAGAGTTTGATCGACTGGACTCTCTTCTTCCAAGCGTATTGGGTTAAAACCCAATACGGTTCACTTAACAGTATTTATTGCCCGGAGATCCCCCTAAATCCCCCTTAAGAAGGGGGACTTTGAAGAAATTCTTGTTCCCCCCTTTTTAAGGGGGGTTAGGGGGATCTGTCTTAAGTGAACCGTATTGGGTTAAAACCGACTCGCATAATAATATGCAGTCAGACAGGGGCTAAAACCCCTGTCTGACTGCTGCTGTGAGATCGATAAACAGCGTTATTTGAAATTAGTCGATCGCATCTGCCGCTCTTTCTGCTGCTCGTTGAGTTTTGTCAATATCTCGATTCACTTTCGCGCGCACCTTGTCCGAGGCATCTTCAGCGTTGTATTTTACATTTCGCGCTGCATCTTTGACATTTTCTTTGCCTTGGTTGACATTATATCTCAGCGACTCAGTACCTTCACTAGCTCTTTCTTTTGCTCCTTCAGTGGCTTCTTTAACAATCTCTTTTGCTCCCTTCAAGCCTTCGCGAGTATTTTCCTTGAGATTAGCAAAGCCTTCTTTTGTTTTGTCACCAAACTCATCAGCTTTCCGCTGAGCGGTGCGAGCATTGTCATTCATCTTGTCGCCAATTTGGTCAAGTTTGTTCGGCGCGTCATCTGCTACCCGCCGCACGTTTTCGCGCACATTGCTGCTAGATTTGGTGTCGATGCGGCGCTGGGCTTCCTCTTTGAGAAGCTTAGCTTTTGCTTCTGCTGCTGTAACGTTTGGGTTTCTGGGATCTGTATCGCTGTATTGATTCTGGCCGCCTTTGTATACGGAAGTTACAGCCTCTGAAGGCACTTCTTCTCTAATTTGGTCGGACGTTTTTGCTGTTGGCTCGGGCGTTTTTCCTGCTATCACATCAGCGCGAGTACAGGCAGTGCTCACTAATACTAAAATCCCGGCGAGAAACACTGTTAAAATTTGTACAGCTCGAATTTTTTTCAGAAACGCAGTTAGTCGGTTCATAAAAATGCTCCTTTCTATTGTGAGATGCTCAAATGCTTGCTGGTTCTGTAGATGGCTAGCATTACAGAATTAGGCGTTTAAACACTTTTTTTAGTATACGAATAGAAACAGGAGTTTTTTATCTATCTCAAGTTAGATTCCTCAAGTTATAGCAGTGTTTAATCGGATGAAATACAGCGCAGGACACGCGAGCATCTCTGTTTTGCATTTATAGTGCTGTCCCCGCTCGCGAGTTGTACAATACGCGAGCGGGGACAGCACTATGATAAAAAAAATGCTTTTTGCATTTGCAAAACTGAGATGCTCCCCAGGACAGCAGGACACGGCACTGCCCTGTCCTGCGCCCGATATCTGTACTTCACTCATGCGACAATCCTCAATCTTATACCAATTATTAAAAGTCGCAGTTTCCGGTAACGAAACGGCAATGCCGTTTCCCTACTTGGCTGAGCGTTTGCTACTGGGCGCGTGCACTGCGTTAAAATATTTTGCGTTTTGGGAGCTAAAAAAAACCCTCCGGTCAGGAACCAGAAGGAAGGCGGTATATGATCTCAAGTACAACAAGGTCTTTAATGCCAATTTTCGCCGTAAGTGGCGATCGCCCACATCTGTCTAATGGCTGAAAATATCTGCACAGTTAGTAATCATTTTGAATCGCTGTTTTGAGACTCTTGCAGAATTCGCCGATCGCCTCTAAACCCTCTTCGGGAGTGCCTTGGGCCAAGCGTTTAACAAAAGCACTGCCAACAATCACAGCGTCTGCACCCCATTCTTTGACTTGGCGAGCGTGTTCCGGTGTCGAGATACCAAAGCCAACGCCGATGGGTTTGTCGGTGATGCTGCGGATTTCTTGCAGCAACTCTTTTGCTCGCGTATCTAAGCCTTCGCGCACTCCTGTAACCCCCGTCACGCTGACTAAGTAAATAAATCCTTGAGACTGGCGGGCGATCGCTTCTATGCGACTTTTGGGACTTGTGGGAGCAACTAATAATGTTAGTTCAATCCCTAATTTGTTGGCAGGTTGGATGAGGCTGTCGGCTTCTTCCAAGGGTAAATCTGGTACAACCAATCCCTGAACTCCAGCACTTTTGATTTGTTGCAAAAAGGTTTCTATACCTCGGTACAAAATCGGGTTGTAGTAGGTGAAGAGAATTATGGGCGATCGCAAATTCGGACTAACTTTAGCTACCATTTCCAGCACCGGATCTAACCGCGTTCCCCGCTGCAAAGCCCTAGTAGCGGCGGCTTGAATCACCGGCCCGTCAGCCAGCGGGTCAGAATAGGGAACACCAAGCTCGATCGCATCTGCACCGTTATCATCCAAAACTTGTAGTGCTTTAGCCGTTGTCTCCAAGTCTGGATCGCCAGCAGTAATAAAAGGAATTAATGCACATTGGTTGCTTTTACGCAACGTTTCAAAACAATTAGAAATACTCATTAGTTATGTATGATAGAAGGAAGAAGGAAGAAGGAAGAGGGAAGAAGAAAGAAGATCGTGCTTATTTTCGGGGACGTGATATCTGCAATCAATCATCAGTCCCCAGTCATTTGAGAGAGAGTTTGTTACTAACGACTAATCGCTAATAACTCATCAATAACTAATGACTAATGACTGAGGACTAATGACTAATGACTAACTATCTTTTTCCTGTTCAATTTCGGCTTGAAGTTTAGCTAACTCTTCAGGAGTGAGTGCATCTAGCTGCTTCTGCAAGACAGCATCTTTGTACTCTTTCAGTTGCTCGCTGTAGGTCATACTTTGAGTCAGCGCTCGAAATAAATAAGTCACCAGCCAGCCAATCAAGCCAGCCACCAAAAATAACTGACTCCAAATGCCTGCATTCATGCTGTCGAGTCCGGCGAATTGTAGTACCAAGTAGGCCAACCCACCTGCTACAAAAAAGCCGAGACTGATTCCAATTACATCAATACGTCGCATTTAGGCTTCTATCTGCCGCCGTTTGGGGCGAAAATTCAAAAAGGGAGCTAGGAGAAACATACCTGGGAAAAAGAAGAACATCAAGAAGTACATAAAGCCACGCTCAAAAGAGGTGGCCACGTACCAGCGGCTGTTCAGGTAGGCGTAGGTGGCTGCGGGTACTACCAGGAGGTAGGCTCCGGCCAAGACGGCATAAAGCAGTAAAGTAATATACATAGATTTGATTTAGGGGGAAAATCACACGGGTAAGTGCGTTGACACGCTCCGCTAGCTGGTTAACTATTGTACCGCTTGGGGAGATCCAGCGCGACTTTTGAGAATTTTTCGATTAGGGGTTGCGTAAATTGGGGTTTGGTTGTAGAATAAAAGGCTGTTGTTGTCACTGGCTCAAACCCACAGCAGCAGCTTGACGAAAGGGGGGTGTGGCGGAATGGTAGACGCTACGGACTTAAAATCCGTTGACCCGAAACGGTCGTGTGGGTTCAAGTCCCTCCACCCCCATACAATTCTATGTTTTGTGAGTTAACAAGCTGTTGCGGCATTTAACTTTGTTTTTCTGGGCGGGCTCTTCCGCCCACCCCACAAGAGTTTTAAGAAAGAAGATTTTTCAAATTAGATGCGCGCCAGCTTTTAGTAATTCTTGCAAGATTTGTGGGATGGGCTTGGAGCCATTAGTGTCAACTTAACATCAAACGTAGTTACAGACTGCTGTTTACCGCTGAGGCCCGATCCCCCCTAGCCACCATGATAGTCGGGGGGGACAAGAATCTTCTCAAAGTCCCCCTTCTTAAGGGGGATTTAGGGGGATCTGGTCTCGGATAAAAGCGAGATTTATCAACGGTTTTAGGCGATTGTTGACACCAATGGCTTTGAGCAGCGTCCCGAATCGCCTGCTATACTACGCAGCAACTGGCAAATTAATTACAAATTCCGTGCCCTGTCCTATTTGAGAATTCACCTCGATTTTGCCTTGATGCTTGGCAACGATTTGATAGGAAATAGCTAATCCCAATCCAGTGCCTTTGCCGATCGACTTTGTAGTAAAAAATGGGTCAAATATCTGCTGGGCACTGGCTGCTGCAATTCCCGGCCCATTATCCCGAATCTTGACAGTGACAGCGTTGTCTGCCATAACTTCCGTGCTAATCCAAATCGTTGGTGAAAACCCTTTGTCTGTCTTTTTCACCTCCTCCAGCGCATCTATTGCATTACTAATAATATTCATAAATACTTGATTCAGTTGCGATCCAAAGCACTCAACCGGAGGCAAATTGCCGTATTTTTTAATAACTTCAATACCTTGTTTGAGTCGATGATTGAGAATTACCAGGGTGCTGTCTATTCCTTCGTGAATGTCGGCAGGTTTCATTTTGCCGTCATCTAAGCGCGAAAAGTTACGCATGGATACGACAATTTCATGAATGCGATCGGCTCCCATTTTCATCGAAGAAAGTGTTTTTGGCAAATCTTCTCTGAGAAATTCCAATTCAATATCTTCGATGCGCTCTTGAATTGCATCTGGTGGGTTGGGATAGTATTCTTGATAGAGAGTTACCAAACCTGCCAAATCTTCGATGTATTGGTTGGCATAGTCAATGTTGCCCCCGATGAAGTTGACGGGATTGTTGATTTCGTGGGCTATACCTGCTACCATGTGACCGAGAGACGACATTTTTTCGGTCTGAATTAATTGGGATTGAGTTTGTTTGAGTTCTTCTGTATACTCGCTAACTCGCTGAATTAATTGATTGAAAGAAGCTGCTAAAACTCCGATTTCGTCTTCGGTTGTGACTGGTACTTGCAGGTTAAAATTAGATTCGCGGGCGACTTGCTGAGCGACGTTAGTGACCGTTTCGAGGGGTTGGGCGATCGCACGGCTGGTTTTGTCCGCCAGTAACACGGCGATCAGTGCTGAAATTAGCATCCCCCCCCAAATAATTCGGTTTCCCAAACCTTCAGCCTCTTCTAATGCTTCCGCTCCTTGCAGTTTTTGAATTTCTACTGTAGAAATTAGCTCGGTTAAACTGTGAGCAAGGTTATCTAGTACGATCGCCTCTTGACCGCTGCTCGTCCTCAACATTTGTAGCTGTGCGGACTCGATGCTGTTGGGTGGCAAGTTCCAAACATCCGCTTCTTTTAACTGCAATTTAATTAGCTGATCGTAGTAATCAATGACGATGGCATATCTCTGCAATATAGCGTGCAATGCTGCCTCTTCTGTTGCTAGTTTATCGGGATTTTCTCGTGCGAAAGATTCAATTTCTGAAATCAGGATTTTCGCCTGATTGATTTGCCCGACAAAGCGATCGTGTTCGTATTGCAGCCACACCGTGTCTCCCAAAACGGCCGGCAATTTCGCCGCGTGCGATCGGGCTTCAAATACGGTATTTTGCAAATTTTGCAGCAGTTGCTGCTGTTGCCCAGCAACATTTACCTGAATTAAAGCTTGCTTGCGAAAGTAGTCTCCGGCTTTCAGTCCCGCACCCGTACCCAAAATCGCTATGCCGATCGCTAAAGCATAGCCGTAGCTAATTTTTTGGCCGATCCGCAAATGATTGAATCGTTCCCTCACCCAATTGAGATTAATAGATGAATGCTGGAACAAGTTTTTTTTAACATAGCAATTTGACTCTAGTTTACTATCTTGGCGCTGATTTTGAGTAAATAATAACATTTAAAGTTCCTCCCAAAACAATCAGGAGTTGTTGACATCCTGCACAATTTTTTGTAAGTTTGAGGAACAGCCAAAACCTGAATTTATCGGTCAATCGTTTAACTTAGGTTAAAACCTATAATATTTCGGCTCTTACTCCTGAAAAAATGCGATCGGGAGATCCGACAGTTTTTTTGGCTTTTAACTTTTGGCGTTATTTTGGGGTGGACAGTCGGTTGCGTACAAAATATTGAAACTATTTTTTGTCTTAAGTCCACCAGATAAATGCTGTTTTCGCTGCTAGCAGACGCAATTTAGCCGATCCCTTCTGAATTATCTCTGTTATTATGCGAGAATGTTTGTGATCTGTATCAACAATCTATGTGATTTTACGCTGATTTACAAAACTTATGATAACTGCGAGCACTATTTTCAATCAGTTGGGGACAGAAGGCCCAACTACGGGTTCTCCCCGTTTTTCTTTTTCTGCCAGTTCTAGGTTCAATTCCAGCAGTTTTGCTAAAATATCGTCGCTTTCAGTAAATCCGTAAGCTGCATTACATTGGCGATCGAGGGCTTCATGGAGTTAAAATAGCTGACTTGTTGGTTATTCAAAATAATCATGGTAAAGTTGAGTAATTCCCCACTGTTTTTCTAACATTTGTTGAGTGCGGTACAGTGAAGTAAGATTCAAGCGCCATCACCTTTCTCATTCCTAAACATTTTCCGTTTTAATACTGTAGTTTTAATACTGTAGCAGGTGCAATCATGGTAAAGTCTCAGTATGAGGGATATTCCGTCGGTCAAAAACACACTTTCGCACTCCGGGAGAACTTCGGAAGTGCCAAAGTGTATGCACAAAATGCACAGTCAATACTTAACAAAGCTACTGTATTTATCAGTGCTTACGATTTCACGCTCAATCCTTATCGCGGCTGTCAATACGGATGCAGCTATTGTTATGCTGCTGCTTTTAGCCCGAATTCACAGATGCGGGAGGATTGGGGAAATTGGGTAATCATTAAGCAAAATGCAGCGGAAATTTTAAAGAAAGAGTTGGAACGTTGGCACAAGAAAAACCCCGATCGCCCACCGACAATTTACATGAGTAGTGTCACAGATCCGTATCAGCCAATTGAAACTAAAGAACAACTAACTAGGCACTTGTTAGAAGTGATGGTTCCCTATCAACCGACGCTGGTTATCCAAACTCGCAGTCCTATGATAACTAGAGATGTCGATATTTTACAGCAATTTCAGCGATTGCGAATTAACATGAGCATTCCCACTGGTAGCGAAAAAGTGAGGAAAGATTTTGAACCAAAATCGCCGAGTATTCCTGCGAGACTCAAAGCTATTGCCAAACTGAAATACAGCTTTCCTTATCAAGAAAATTGCGAAGTAAAATTTTCTATAACTGTGACACCATTACTCCCTACCTTACCGGAAGATGAAGCTAATTTTATTAGGAAGCTGGAAGTTGTAGATCGAGTGGTGATTCAGGATTTTCATGCCAGTAATGAGCGATCGCTAATTGCGTCAACGCGCTCAGAAGCATTAGCTCTTAAACACAAGTACGCTTGGTGGTACAATAGCGAACAGCAGAGTTATCGCAAGTTTAAAAATAAACTCAAGGCGATGCTCCCCGATGTTGAAATTATGGAAGGTAAAGAGGGATTTGGCTATGAATAATCCGCTAGCTAACTGGTGGCGTTCTCAAAAATTTAACCAAGCCGTGAAGAGTCAAAATAATCGACTTGCCCAAAAACTGTTAAAAGAAATAAAAAATTCAGGGGCAAAACTATCGTGGCATGAGAAACTCTATAAAGATCGGCTACAGCTTGAAAAATTATTGCAACAAAAAAATGACCGCATCCAAAAAGGCGATCGGCGTTTAGCAGAATTAGAAGTGCAAGTGGGGTTCGGACAACTTGACGCCTTTCCAGAGTATATTGATGAGTTAAATTTGCTTCCAGACACAAAGTTTATTGAAGTTATTTCACAAAGTTTTAAATTTATAGAATGCGATGCCAGCATGATCCAATGCACAGGCATTCATGAAAAAGTGTTCGATAATTTTGAACAACATTTGGCTGGTTTTATCAAAAATGAGTTTAATAATTTAAAACGCCAAAAAACAAACTTTGATTTTTTAGTTCAACAAGCTATTGACGATATACAAAAACTCAAAGAAGGACAAGATCCTCAATACAGTTTTGAGCTAAGTCCTCACATCTATTTAATCAGGTATTTCCTAGATAACGTCTATTGTGCATATCTAGCTTGGTTTCTTATTTACAAAGCAGGGTTATTACCAACTAAAGTCAATATCCTTGATATTGCCGCAGGGCCGGGGACAGTTGCCTACGGACTAGGTTTGTTGCTGGAAAGTATTAACGACTTTTGTTCAATGCCGCCAATGCACATATCCTATTACTCTTTGAAACAGCAAAAAGCTTTTCAATATCGCGGACTCCAGTTTTGGCGGCAATATATGGAGCCCCAGGCGATCAATGCTTACTTTCGGTTTGACACTTGTAGTATTTTTGATGGTGAAAATCTATCTAAAAAAATTCCTCAAAATTTTTTTGAGTTTATTGTAATTTCTCACTGTTTTTTTAACGATGGAGAGAGCAGAGAAAAATCCCATTTAATTTATCAAGATATATTTGCCAACAGCCTGACAGATTCTGGTTACGCTTTGCTAATCATTCAAGAAAAAAAGTTGCTCATACCGTACAATATTCGTCAAATTGAAAGTTGTGAACAGGAGCTAAGTGTAGTCAAACAATTCGTTGATGAACTGGGGTTAAAACTGGTTTGGTATAAATATTTAAATTCAACTGGTAGCAGGATATCTCATCCTAACTTTGGAAAATTTGCTAGAGACAATCTAGCTTGCCAAAAATACATCAGTCCACTTTTTCGCCAGCACTTTAATTTACCTTATGACTTAAGTTATGGACTTGATGACTATGTGATATTGGCACAAAAATGAATTGTTAAAATGAGAAAATTCAATCAGACATTATTTGAAATGTTCAATTGAGATGCAAAAAACTGTGACTGCACATTCACCTGACAAACCTACAAATCAAGTTCAAAATAATTGGCACGGCAGGCTCAATTTAGTCTACGCCAACCGTGACGGCGCAACTCAAATCATCCACAATCAAATGCAAGCACCCCTCAAGGTGCAGCGTCCGTTTTATCCTGAAGGTAAAGAGGTTTGTCACAGCGTAGTTTTGCACACGGCTGGGGGAGTTGTCGGGGGCGATCGCCTTTCCAGCAATTTCCACCTCCAAGCAAACGCCAAAGCCTTAATCACCACCGCAGCCGCTGCAAAAATTTATCGCAGCAGCGGACAGTCAGCACAACAAAATATTGATATTCAAGTAGATTCCGCTGCGAATTTGGAATTGCTACCGCAGGAAACCATCGTTTTCGATGGCGCAATTTATCGACAAAATTTGCGGGTAGAATTAGCCCCGCAAGCCAGTATTTTACTGTGGGAAATTACCAGATTTGGACGCAGTGCTAGGGGCGAAAAATTCTTGTCGGGAGAATGGCGATCGCACACCGAAATCTGGCAGCAGAACAGCCCTCTGTGGATTGACAGACAATGGCTCCAAGGTGGATCAGAAATGCTAGAAAGTTCTCACGGTTTAGCAGGAAAACCCGTAGTCGCTACCCTCGCTTGGGTTGGTGAATCCGTCACCACAGAACTCGTGGGACAAGTGCGAGCTTTGCCATCTGAAGCAACAATTTATCCTGGTAATTGTACCATCGGCGTGACTCGCATTCCCAACGGTTTGCTGTGCCGATATCGCGGTACATCCACCGCCGCAGCTAGAGACTGGTTTGTGAGCATTTGGCACTTGCTGCGTTTATCTTTTTCCGAACGCCCTTGCTGTTTGCCGAGAGTTTGGGTAAAATAGAATCATATTTTATTTTCAATAGATTTACCGCGACTGATAGTTAAACTTGATCCAATAATGCGATCGCCCTTACCAGAATAAAAATGCAACTCACCCCCCAAGAAAAAGACAAACTGCTGATTTTCACGGCCGCCCTGGTAGCCGAGCGCCGAAAACAAAGAGGTTTAAAATTAAACTATCCAGAAGCACTAGCCTACATTTCCGCCGCGATTTTAGAAGGAGCAAGGGATGGCCTCACCGTCGCAGATTTAATGAGTTACGGCACAACTCTCCTGACGCGGGAAGATGTGATGGAAGGGATACCAGAAATGGTACACGAAGTGCAGGTTGAGGCGACTTTTCCCGACGGAACTAAGTTGGTGACAGTTCACGATCCGATTCGTTAAATATTTAAACAAAAAAACTTGCAGGAGACAGATATGATTCCGGGAGAAATGATTGTTTCAGATGGTGAAATTGAGCTAAATGCCGATCGCCCAACAGTGCGATTGCTGGTCGGAAATACGGGCGACAGGCCCATTCAAGTCGGTTCCCACTATCACTTTTATGAGGTAAATGAAGCCTTAGAATTCAATCGAGAACAATCAAGAGGAATGCGGTTGGATATCCCCGCAGGTACAGCAGTTAGATTTGAACCCGGAGATGAAAGAGAAATTCAATTAGTGCCGTTTGTTGGTAGCCGTCAAGTTTACGGCTTTAACGGTAAGATTAATGGTGAGTTAGATGGATGAAACTTCAGCTATTATCAAGAATCTTGCTAAATAGTATAATTTAAGTTAGCCTCAACTACCAACTAAAAAAATATTAATATTAGGAGAAAGCATGAGTTACAGAATGAATCGCCGCGCTTACGCAGAAACATTCGGGCCGACAACGGGCGATCGCGTGCGGTTAGCTGATACTGAGTTATTCATAGAAGTTGAAAAAGACTTCACAACCTACGGGGATGAAGTGAAATTTGGCGGTGGGAAAGTCATTCGCGACGGCATGGGACAGTCGCCTATTTCTAATGCTGATGGTGCTGTTGACACGGTAATTACTAATGCTTTAATATTGGATTGGTGGGGAATTGTTAAGGCGGATATTGGACTTAAAAACGGAAAAATTTACAAAATTGGTAAAGCTGGAAATCCTTACATTCAAGATAGGGTAGATATTATTATCGGGCCGGGTACAGAAGTAATTGCTGGTGAAGGAATGATTCTCACGGCGGGGGGAGTTGATACTCACATTCATTTTATTTGCCCGCAACAAATCGAAGTGGCGATCGCCTCTGGAGTCACTACCATGATCGGCGGCGGTACTGGCCCAGCAACCGGTACAAACGCCACAACTTGCACTCCGGGGCCTTGGCATATGTACAGAATGCTGCAAGCAGCCGACGCTTTCCCCGTAAATATCGGTTTTTCAGGTAAAGGAAATAGCAGTCAACCCCAAGGATTAATTGAACAAATATTTGCCGGTGCAATGGGTTTGAAACTCCACGAAGATTGGGGAACTACGCCAGCAACGATCGACAATTGTTTGAGTGTAGCTGACGAGTACGACGTGCAAGTTGCAATTCACACCGATACTCTCAATGAAGCGGGATTTGTGGAAGCTACAATTGCGGCATTTAAAAATCGCGCTATTCACACTTACCACACAGAAGGTGCTGGCGGCGGACACGCACCGGATATTATTAAAGTCTGCGGCCAGGCTAATGTTTTGCCTTCGTCTACTAACCCGACTCGCCCTTATACTGTCAATACTTTGGAAGAACATTTAGATATGTTGATGGTTTGCCACCATTTGGATCGGGGGATTCCTGAAGATGTGGCTTTTGCTGAGTCAAGAATTAGAAGGGAAACTATTGCTGCTGAGGATATTTTGCACGATTTGGGTGCGTTTAGTATGATTTCTTCTGACTCGCAGGCGATGGGTAGGGTTGGAGAGGTGATTATTCGGACTTGGCAAACGGCACATAAAATGAAGGTGCAAAGAGGTCATTTGGATGGGCAAGATGCCCCTGCAACCAGTGGGGAAAATGATAATTTTCGGGCGAAGCGGTACATTGCGAAATATACAATTAATCCGGCGATTACTCACGGAATTAGTCAGTATGTGGGTTCGGTGGAAGAGGGGAAGTTGGCGGATTTGTGTTTGTGGCGGCCGGCGTTTTTTGGGGTGAAACCGGAGTTGGTGATTAAGGGTGGTGCGATCGCCTATGGGCAGATGGGAGACGCTAACGCCAGTATTCCTACGCCGCAACCGGTGCATATGCGGCCGATGTTTGGCAGTTTTGGGGGGGCTATTGGGGCGACTTGTTTGACGTTTGTTTCGCAGGCTGCGCGCGATCGAGATATTGCCGCACAGCTCGGTTTACAAAAGCCAACTGTAGCAGTTTCGGGGACGCGGCAGATTAGTAAAAGAGATATGAAACTGAACGATTATTTGCCGCAGATGGAAGTCGATCCAGAAACCTATGAAGTGAGGGCAGATGGGCAATTGTTAACTTGCGAACCGGCAACTGTTTTGCCAATGGCGCAGCGATATTTTCTGTTTTGATATAAGTTCGTAGTGAGGACTTCATTCCTTTTCCAGCAGGTTTTGAGGCAAGTAAGACTAAAGTCCTTACTACAAACTTATGGTTTTATTATATTTGGAATAATTGAGCGCTCGCACTATCAAACCCAGGCACAAAAACCAAAAATAAAGTGCAATATTAACACCGCTCAACAACTTCGGAATTCCCTCCAGCAAGCTCGAAACTATCTCATTTTTTAAAGGCAGCGCTTCTGCAAAAAAGGCAACAAATAACAAACCAACGCCGCTCAGCAGTAAAGGGTACGGAGTGAATTTTATTTGCCTCCTAAAAGCTAATCCGTATGCAACTGCCAGCACGGCGTAAAATATGACAATTGTCGCTTTCGGAAAACCCGCACGTCCCAGGTGAACGTGGGTGCGAAAAACTTCATTGAATAGAAAGCAACCTGTAAACAGTGCCGAATATAAAATAAATCGATTTTCCGGGCGATTTGGTTGCAGAATTCTCAGCAATCCAAAAGTAAAAGCGCACAGGATTACAGATAAATAAAATAACATTTGGAACGCCAAGAAAAAGAAACCTGCACCCGGATAGGTGGCAGAGCAAGGTGGCAAAAACAACCCTTTTACCGAAGAACCGAATAAACTCAGACACCCCGTCACTAGCGCAACCAGCACTAAAGTTAAACTGTTAAAAAAGAACACAGTTTTGTAACTTGCCATAATTAATCACTAAAAACTAACATCAGGAGATTCAATTACGAACAGTGGTAAGGTGCTTATACACCCTACGCAACTTCAATTCTCAAATCTAAAATCTCACATCTAAAATGGTATTACCCGTGCATTTCTCCACTTGGCATGATGGTACCGCGCAATTGAGCTCCCGCTAAATTAGCAGTGCTCAAATCTGCCCTAATTAAACTTGTGCGGTGCAAAATGGCATCCCGCAAATCTGTTTTAGCCAGGTAAGCATCAGTCAAGTCGGCTTCACTCAAATTCGCCTGATTAAAATTAGCACGACTCAAATCAGCCCGCACCAAATTAGCACGACTCAAATCAGCCATCACCAAATTAGCATTACTCAACTTAACATCAGGAAGAAATGCACCGCGCAAATTAGCACCAGCCAATTCAGCATCAATTAATATAGCTCTTTCCAATTTAGCATTAGTCATAACAGCCCAGCAAAGATTTGTTTCTACCAAAGTTGCTTCAGTTAAAAACGTGCCATCTAAAATAGCTTCGCTCAAATTCGCCTGAGTCAGATTTACTTCCCGCAGAGATGCTTCAGTCAAATTCGCTTTACTGAGATTAGCTTTAGTCAAATCTGCACCCAGCAAATTGACACCGCGCAAATCAGCACCTTGCAAATTCGCACCGCGCAAATTTGCACCCTCAAAAATTCGCTGCTCCTTGCGCAGATTTGCGCCGCGCAAGCAGGCACCGCGCAAATCTGCACCTTGCAAATTGACCCCTCGCATATCTGCATCGGTCAAATTTGCATCGATAAAAACTGCCAAAGAAATGTTAGCTCTGCGAAAGTCTGCACCTTGCAAAGTAGCTCCGTGGAAGTCGGCATCGGACAAATTTGCTGCGCTCAAGTTGGCCTGATTTAAGTTAGCACCACACAACTTTGCGTTAGTTAAATTTGCACGCTGAAGGTTAATTCTGCTCAGATACGACATCGCTAAGTTTGCACCCCAAAGGTCAGCACTGCTTAAATTGACGCCAATTAAATCGGCACCGATCAGGTGAACGCCTCTCAAATTCATACCTTGAAAATCTAGTTCGCCTGATGTATATCGCCTTAAAACTTCGCTGGCATTCATATTTTTTGGTTGTTAGTTATTGGGCAAGATTCACTTAAGTAGGTGGTACAAATAAACATTAGATGGAGGGCGGATTTTGCCTTCATAAACTGGTTTGCATCATAAATTTTTAACTAAACCCGCCCTACAAGATACTATTGTTTTTTGACAATGACCTACTTACTATTTAGAGATTTATGCGATTTCGCTGCCGTGCAGGCGGACGAAAATTTGTGTAGCCCCAGCCTTGAGTCTGGGTATTTAATGAGTTTAATTCACAAATTCTTGAGTCCAAGTGACTGTTTTGTTGCCTAACTGTCGCCCGTGAATTTTTACGTGAGTCAGAGATTGTGACTTTAAAGTACCCAGTTTTTTGTAAATGTATGTAGCTGTATCCTGTTGGTTTGGGACTTCGGCAGACTCCAGAATGACGTGGAGCCAACCTTCTTTAAATCCCGCTGTGGCAGTAATTCCCTTGGGTTTTAGCAATTGATTGATCAAAATGGCGATCGCCTTTGGTTTGCCTTGTTTTGCCATTTCCACAAGCTGATACTGAGTTGGTTTCTGGCTAGAGTTTTGCTGCTCTGTTGCTGAATTTTTGTTAGTGATATTCTCCTGAGTGTCAGCAGAAGGAATCCCGCTTTCTTTTGACTCAACTTCGCTCAGCATTTCCATTAATTTGTCGGTAAATCCATTAATTTGTGTTAGATAATTTTTGAGACTTTTATATTTCCAATACAAACGCTCTTCGGTACTTTCTGTAGAAAGTTTTCCGTTCATAGCAGATTCCAACTCGCTGAATATCTGTTCTATTTGCGCCGTTGCGGAGTTAGCACCTTGACTAACTAAGCCTTTCATTTCCTCTTCCAATCCCAACTTGCGTTTGATGGAATCGCTAATATTTGTAGTAACAAGAGCGGCTGGTTCTAAACTTTCGATAATTGTCGGCGTTTCAGAAATGGGGACTGTTTCTACCAATTCCTGTCTGAAATCAGCAGTATAATTATTGCTGTTGGTTTTTGAGTCTTTAAACTGTATATTTTTTGCCGTGTCCGGCACTAAGTAACTCTTCTGGGGGTCATAATGATAGTGAGCCGGAGCAGCTTGAATAATCTGAGTAATATCCCCCGGTTCAAAATATTCGTTGCGCCTGTCAACCGGCACAATATCTTCATAGAAAGTGTTATTTAAATGCGTCTGATCGTAATCTTCGGTAGCCGAATTTTCGCTAATCGAATCTTCGGCTATGTCGCGTTCTTCCTGTTGCAATTTTGCGTAACAAGGATTCATCGCTTTGATGATCACGCTAGCTGCTTGGTCGTATTCGTCGCTGTTGTCAAGTTTGCCCGCAGTTCCGTACAAATTAGATTCGAGTTCGGCTAGGCTGCCACAGACATTAAACAGTTGTCGCAGCAGCTTGTCAAGTTCTTGGGTTTTCAGCAGCAGCCAATCGCGCTCGCTAAATGTGAACTCGTGATAAAGAGTAGAAAAAATGAGGATTTTAGCCCTCAATGGATTGGTTTGCTGTAAAATTTTTTGTCGGACATCAAATAGATTTCCGGCGTCTCTTTCTAGCGACTCGCCTGCGGGAAGTTGCGAACTAAAGTGTTCATCAAATGCAGGTGCTTCATAACCGCCAAAATTAGATATGTTGGTTTCTAATTTTGTGAAATCTTGGTATTCGTAAAGCCTGCTCAGTTGGCAGACGATTTGATCTGCCACTAAAGCGTACTCGGTTTTTTTGTTAACCTTGGCAACGATACTGTTTAAAACTGTTTCAATATCTTCTAACCTGCTGTATTTACCACAGAGTTCTTCGATCAACTTTCTTAGATCTGCGCTGGCGAGTTTGGCCGGATCGTTTTCCCAACACTCTTTACAAGCAAAAAATATGATTCTTTTAATGCGCGAAAGATTGAGATCTTGTTCAAATTCGCGAAGAACTTCATCTAAAATAGATAAAGCTTGCATAGTTTTCCTCCCCAAAAGATACCCTGTCAGTCGATTTTAGATTTTAGATTTTAGATTTACTGTCACTTTGAATCAAAGGAACCCGAACAGGAGTCTAAAATTTTAGTGTCTCCACGATTTAAGTCGTGGACTTGTACCCGTTTTTGGGCGGGTCAACAGTCAGCAAGAAATAATACAATCATACCACATTTGATAAATGCAAGACTTTGATGCGATCGTAATTGGCAGCGGTATTGGTGGCTTAGTGGCGGGTTCGATGCTCGCTCGCTACGGGAAGGGGGTACTCGTCTGCGAGAGCCATACCATAGCGGGCGGGGCGGCTCACAGCTTTTCGCGCCGGGGATTTCACTTTGATTCGGGGCCTTCTTTTTATTGCGGTTTGACTGATCCGCAGTCGCTGAATCCTTTGCGGCAAGTCTTGAATATGTTGGAGGAATCGATCGCAGTAATTACCTACGATCCGCTGGGGCACTACCATTTTCCAGAGGGAAGTTTGCCAGTTTATGCTGATGCGAGGAATTACTTAGATGCTGTAGCTAAATTCGCACCACAAGGTGCTGTAGAATTACAGCAATTTCAACAAAATTTATTAGTTTTGTATGAAGCTTTGCGTGGAATTCCGGCTTTAGCGTTGAGATCTGACTGGCAGTTAATACTTGTGTTGCTGTCTCGGTACTCGCCTGCTTTGCTGAAGCTGTTACCGTCATTAGGGGCGATCGCCAGTTCAGCAGGTTCCTTGATGGATCGCGACGTGCAAGACCCTTGGGTGCGACGTTTAATCGATTTGGAGTGCTTCTTACTGTCGGGCTTGAAAGCGCATGAAACCGTCGCGCCAGAAATCGCTTTTATGATTGGCGAACGATCGCGAGTGGCGATCGAGTATCCTGTAGGAGGCAGCGGTGCGATCGTCGATGCCTTAGTTCGAGGCTTACAGCGCTGGGGAGGAAAGTTGCGATTGGGAACACCAGTCGAGCAAATATTAGTTGAATCCGGCAAAACTACGGGAGTTAGGTTGCAAAACGGCGAAATTATCCGCGCCCCAATTGTGATTTCAAATGCCACAGTTTGGGATACCTATACAAAGTTACTGCGCCCTGAAGATTTGCCGCCCAGCTACCGAAAAACTGCTTTGTCGATGCCAGCAGTAGACAGTTTCATGCACCTGCATTTAGGAATTAAAGCCGAAGGACTCGAAGGGTTGACCGGCCACCACGTCGTCGTTCATGACAGCTTGGTTGACATTACAGTACCCGGAAATACCTGCATGATTTCGATTCCAACAGTGTGGGATCAAACTCTCGCACCGCCCGGACATCACGCGATTCACGCTTATACATTGGAACCCTACGCAGGTTGGGAGTATGGCGATAGTTATCAAGAAAGAAAGCAAGAGCGATCGCAATCTCTGTTTAAAGCCTTAGAAAAAATTATACCGGATTTGCGATCGCGAATAGTCCTGGAGTCGATCGGCACACCGCTAACCCACGCCCGATTTTTGCGCCGATATCAAGGAACCTACGGGCCAGCAATCGCCGCCGGAAAAGGCACATTTCCAGGGCCGCAAACCCCGATCAAAGGCTTATATCGAGTGGGAGACAGCACCATGCCCGGAATCGGCGTTCCCGCCGTCGCAGCATCGGGTATTTTGTGCGCGAATACCCTGGTAAATTCCGATGTGACAGCACAATTTTTGTAAATTGGTAGATAAAAGGGGCGGGTTTTGCCAAAGAAGACGGGGCGGTTGAAACCGCGTCTATACAAACAAAACCCAGATGGTGCGTGGGTTGAAGAATGCGCGGTTTCAACCACCGTCTTATCTGAATTATGTTAAAAACCGATTATCCACCAGCGGCAAAAGCGCCCATAACTGCGATCGACAAAGCCAAACCGGGCAACAGCAGCAATCCTAACATCAAAGCATCGTGTGCACTCATCACTTTCTCCTGATACTGACGTTGGATAGCTTATCATACACACCCAGATTTCGCCACCGCCTTAACAATTAAAACCGACAAATTGATGCCGGAGTCACCGGGCAAACTTTATTCACAATCGAATTTCCGCGCAAGTCAAGCGTCGTTAGCTTTTGCAAAGATTGCAGTGCACTGATATCAGAAACTTGATTGTTGTACAAATCGAGCACAAATAAATTATTCAAAGCTTGCAGTGCGCTGCAATCGGCAATCGGATTGTTGAACAAATAAAGTTGAGTCAAATTAGTTAAAGATTTCAGCGGACTGATGTCTGAGATTTGATTGTTGCCGAGGTTGAGTTCAACTAAATTAGTTAGATCTGCCAAAGCACTAATATCCGATATTTTATTTTCAAATAAAACCAGTTTTTTTAAGTTAGTCAAGGCTTTCAGCGGAGTCAGGTCAGATATTTGATTCTCGAACAGAAACAGCGTAGTAAGATTTTTTAAAGAAGCCAGCGGGCTGATATCCGATATTTTGTTTTTGTAAAGGTAGAGTGTCTGGAGTTCAGTTGAATTTACCAGAGGAGCGAGATCATTAATTTGATTTTTATAAATAATTAACGCCTTTAACTTAGTCAAACTTTTCACTGCATTGATGTCATAAATTTTGTTATCAAACAAGACAAGTTCGGCAAGATTAGTTAGAGCAGTTAGGGGACTGATGTCTGATATTTGATTGGTATCGAGAACGAGTCTAGTCAGATTTATCAGAGATGAAAGCGGGCTGATATCTGATATTTGATTGACATCTAAATACAGAGTTCTCAGCTTGGTTAAAGATTGCAGGGGAGCGAGGTCAGATATTTGATTGCTGTCGAGGCTTAGTGCAGTAAGTTGAGTGAAAGATGAGAGAGGACTAATATCGGTAAGTTGAGTAACTTTAAGATTTATTTCTGTTGTATTAGAAAGCAGTTCGTTGGCTCGATCGCACTCGGTAGTATCTGATATTTGCAACAGTATTTCTACGGTATGCTTCGCGCCGGGAGAGAGATTATCTTTGTGCTTGCACCAATCGGAAAAGTTATTATAAGTTGTTGTCATGGGTTTTAGCTTTTAGATTTCAGTTATTGAGGTGCGTTGTTGCGCTTGGCTGCTCTTTCATATAATCAAAGAGCGCTCAAGCGCAAAAACATACCTGCACGTGTAAATCTTAAATCTCTGATAAATCTAGCAATTACGTCTAATTTGTAAATCGGATTTTTGCGGTTTTTGAGAAATATTAGCAAAAATTGTGTAAAATAATCTTAACATCGTTTATTGCATTCATTTACCAGAAAAAATTGGTTTAAAGCCTCTCCCTTTTAGGCAGAAGTTAAAAGAAGACGATTCATTACTCCAATCCTCTTCCTTCTTTTGTCAACTGTCAACTGTCAACTCTCAACTCTCAACTCTCAACTCTCAACTCTCAACTGAATCAAAGGAGCCAACAGCCAACTATGACGCCAGAACTAATTTTCGATGCAGGTAATCTGTTCGTTTTGCCTTTCTGGGCAATTATGATTTTATTGCCCAACTGGGGAATTACCAGAAAAGTGATGAATTCCTTTATTCCGTTTGCAGTGCTCGCCATCTTGTACATATATTTGTTTGGTAGCAGTCTGACTCCAGAAAATGCGGCTGCTTTGTCCAATCCCAAGTTGGCAGATATTGCTAAGTTTCTGGGGCAGGAAACGGCGGCTGCTACGGGATGGATTCATTTTTTAGTGATGGATTTGTTTGTGGGACGCTGGATTTATTTGGAAGGACAGCGGACAGGTGTTTGGACTGTTCATTCTTTGACTTTGTGTTTGTTTGCTGGGCCGATGGGATTGCTTTCTCATATTGTAACTGCTTGGATTACTGAAAGGTTTTTTCCGAGTTCTGAGGTGGTGGAAACTGTTACTCCTTCTGTTTAGCTTTTTCGCCGGAAGCCCTCGCGCGATACTTTCAGGTTGCTGTCGAGATGGATAGTATTTTGTAGGGTGTGCACGGCGCACCCTACAAAAGACAAGATTGCATTCATTCGATCGCACTTCTTGACAAGCATCTGCGTTAATCTGTGTTAATCTGCCTTACATCTGCGGTTTCCCGATCGATCCAAAATTTATGCAATTCAAGTCTAGTCAATCGGTGCGCTGTGCGCTACAAAGTTAACAGAATTTTTAAGAGGTGGCTAGGGGCAGCACTAAGCGGGCGACAATTAAGTTATTTTCTAATATTTCTAAGGAAAAGTCTCCCCCCATTAAGCGTACCGCCCGCTGACAAATTAAGAGATTTTGCACGATCGACCTATTTGACGTAACAGCCAATATATCGCCGTGGAAACCGCCGTTGAACACAGCAATTAACTGTCGATCGCACGCGCCACTATCAATCACAGATAATTCTAGCCAATCTTCCCCCAAAAGTTGAGAGCGAATCTCAACCTTGTCGCCAACTCCAGAGCGTCTGCAAGCCATCGCCAGCAATTCGCACAGGATCAAATCCAGCTTAATGCTGTCGGCGCGAACGCCCAAAGTCTGACCCGCAGGCAGCGACACAGCAGTCTCTCTGTTCACTTCCAGCAAGATTCCCGACTGTTTGACCAGGGGGGCCGTGCGATCGAGCGATCGCCTCAACCAAGCGCTCACAGGCACCGCATCTTGTGCAAATTGCGGCCGCCACTGCTCCTGTTTCAGCACCAAATGAATTGACCCCAAACCATTGCCAATTTGTCGCAAAACCTGTTGGTAGCGCAAAGTTTTCAGAGCATCCTTTTGTTCCTTCGCCGACTGCAAAATCGACTGGCTCAACTCTCCCAACTCCTTAACGCCCGCTGCCACAGTGCGGTAAAAATCCTCGAAACGGCGCTGCTTGTACCAGTTGAGCATCTCCAGATCCAATCGCTGCGACTCCTGCGCCGATTGCACCGCCAAATACCTCCGCCACCAAGCCAACTGAGACGCCATCGAAGTCAGTAAATTCATGGACAATTCTGACCACTGGCGGCCCGTAGCATCCGCAACCACCACAATGCCCAGGGGAGCGTGTTCTGGGGCTGTCCGCAGCGCCACTGTCATAATTTCGCCAATTCCCGGACTGCGTAGCCACCGCTTCGTCGCCAGCGGCACTTGGCTCATGCTCTGTTGCAGCACGCCTCCTTCCGCTAGGGTTTTTTGGATCAAAGCGTCTGTTTGGACAGGAATCAGCGCCTGGGGATTCAAGGCAAATACGGGGTTGGCAGCTACCGCCGCCGAGATTGAACCTGCATCCTGGCCGGGATTCCAAGTAATTACGGCGACTAAAGGACAGGCAATTGTCTGGGAAACGTGTTCGGCAAAGTGACGATCGAGCTTTTGCAGCGGCAACTCGGGCAACATCTGCGGTGAAGCAGCAGATATCTGTCGCCCAGATTGCTCCTCGCCAGAATGCTGCAAAACCGCCAAACCCGATTTGATCGATCGCTCAAATTGCTGATATTTGTCAATTTCCGAACTCTGCTGCCAGGAGTGCAGGATTAATCCTAACTGTTGGCTAACTACCCGAACTAATTCTCGCTCCGAGCCTCTCCAAGTGCGAGTTGCGCTGTGCCCGACAACCAGCAAACCCTCGATCGATTTGCGATTTGCGATTTGCGATTTGCGATTGGGGTTTTCTCCCTCGGACTGTTTTCCGCGAGTGCTCGATGCCAAAAGCGATCGCATCCCAGCTTCTCCCAGCACTTCCCGCCAAGCCCCCAACCGCCCGTCTTCCTCCCAATTTTCGATCGCCAGAGGTTCCTCGCTGGCTTGCACCAGCCCCACGTCACCGGCATCAAGGGCGTTGAGCGGCGACGGTACTTGTCTGCGGTTGCGGGGCAGATTTTGGCAGACAATTTCAAAGCGATTTTGTTCTTCCCTGTACAGCAACAGCAAAAAGTATTCGCACTTGAGCCGAGAGCACAACTGCTCAGCCGTATTTTTCAAAGTCGCCTCCCAGTCAGCATCGCTGTAGATGGCGCGGGCTATTCCGGCAGTTAAATCTCGATCGAGCTGTGCTTGCTCAATCCTCTCCTCCATCTCCGACAGAGGAGCCGTCAGAGCCACTAAATGCGCCGCTCCTCGCAGGTAATGTTTTTCATTATCTTGCCAAATCCGCGCCTCGCCGGCTTCCACCGCCAAAAATCCCAACAATTCCCCTTCCAAAACAATCGGCGCAGCCAACAGAGAGCGAGCACGAATTTGCTGCATCAACCGCCCCGTCAGCTCAGTTTTCAGAGAACTATGAGATTCACCAATCCAAACTATTTGTTCCGCGGCCAAAGCCTGATAAAATTCTCCCAAGTCTTGCACAGTAATGCCCGAAGCCGGTCGGATCAAGCCCAAACCCGGAGCAACTTGGCGGTTGCTGACTCGACGCCAAAAATAGCGCCGCTCTCGCTCAAACCAATAAACATTAGTCCGCGTCGGCTCGATAAATTCATGGGCTTGTTCGACTACCGCTTGCAAATATTGGTCGAGCGATCGCAATTCCCGCAACTGCGAAATCAGCGCTAACAGAGACTCATCCGGGCGTTTGACTTGTTGTCGCTGCCAATCTTTTTCTATTTGGTAAAGAGCAGTTGCTAGCGCTCCAAATACGATCGCCAACTGCGTTTTTTCCGCCGACTTTGGCGACGATCCCGACACATCAGTCCCCAGCAAAATCACGCCGTAGCAGCGGTCTTGGTAGCGCAGCGGAAACAGAGTCGTGCCTTGAATATTGTAAATTTGAGCTGCTTTGCGCCATTCTCCAGCTTTGTTTTCCGATCGCAAATCCGAGACTCCCACCGGCTGAAGCTGAATCACCACCTGTTCCAGCAAATCCCCAGCGCTGAGGGAAAATCGCTGTTTGAGAAAAGACAAATCGCCGTTAGGAGTCATGCCACCTTTCCCTAACAATCGGTGCGCCTGTCGATCGTACAACCCAATCCAAATCAACCGCCAATCAAATTCCGCTTGCAAGTAACCGAGAGTGGTTTCCAGCAGCACTTCCACATTCTCCTCTTCTCGGAGAATCTGGAGAACGCGATCCAGGCCCGCGATTTGTTCGTCTAAATCCTTCAATCTTTGCTCCTGCCCCATTTCCCAGATTCCCCACACCTTTGTTTAATTTCAAATTACCAACTTAAAATTTAAAAATATTAAAATTAAAAAGAATCAACCTATAATATAGTCGTCTAATTTATGCTTAAATCTAAAAGATTAGATCAAGTCGATCGAAGTCCAAGTAAAAATCTCACCTTTCCAGTCTCCTGCTGAATATTTTTATCTCCCTTCTCATTTCTCATTGGTCAACTGCCCCAGGACAAGTCATTGGATATTTATCAATCAAGCGTGCGCCCGCTGTTGTTTTCCGTATTGAAAACCGATGCCGAGTGGTTGCACAACCGCACTCTTCAAATTCTCGAACTAGCAGCCAGAACCCAGTCTAATCCTGCCACCAGCCAAATGCTCTCCCGATTGCAGAAATCTTTGGGAGTACAAGACGATCGCCTCGAACAATCGAAGTGGGGACTGAGCTTTAAAAATCCTGTCGGCTTAGCCGCCGGATTTGATAAAAACGGCGTAGCTGCGGACATTTGGGCAAATTTTGGCTTTGGCTTTGCCGAACTCGGTACAGTCACGTCGCAAGCGCAGCCGGGAAACCCCCAACCTCGCTTGTTTCGCTTGACGGAGGACAGTGCAGCCCTCAACCGCATGGGATTTAACAATCAAGGAGCCGCGGCAATGGCAGCCCGGTTTCAGGCAGCACAGAAACAGTCAAAATTCGACGCCTCGCGCCCTATGCCTGAGTCGCCATTCCCGATCGGCATCAATCTCGGTAAATCTAAGGTAACACCGTTAGAGCTGGCAGCAGCCGATTATTTGGAGAGTTTTAAGCTGCTCAAAGATTGGGGCGACTATTTTGTAGTCAACGTTTCCTCTCCCAATACGCCTGGATTGCGATCGCTCCAAGATGCTGCTGGGCTTAGCACAATTTTGGAAAATTTGCAACAAGAAAATCAAGGAATCAAGCCAATTTTAGTCAAAATTGCGCCGGATTTGGAGTCGGAGGCGATCGCATCCATCCTCGACTTAGCAAAAACCTACCAACTAGCAGGAATTATCGCCACCAACACCACCATCCGCCGCGACGGATTGAAAACCCAAATATTGCGAGAAACAGGCAAACCCATCGCCGAAGAAGCGGGCGGAATTAGCGGAATGCCAGTCAAAGAGCGATCGACAGAAGTAATCCGATTTATCTGGCAATATACAAAAGGGGAATTACCAATAATTGGAGTAGGCGGCATTTTCACCGCCCAAGATGCTTGGGAAAAAATCGCCGCCGGTGCAAGTTTAATTCAAGTTTATACTGGTTGGGTTTACGAAGGGCCTTGGATGGTGCGGCGGATTTTGGAAGGTTTGCTACAAAAGTTAGAAGAAAAAGGATTTAATTCAATTTCTGAGGCGGTTGGTTCAGAAAATATTCAATAGTCGGAAGAGAGAGGATGGAAGTCCTCACTACAAACGGATTTTATGAGAAGTAACCGGAAATTATTTAAGTCCAAGAGTTGTGTGTTTTGAGTTCCAGAAAATTCCCAACCCAACTCACAACTCCTAACTCGCCAGTTGCGGTAGCTATCCATAACTTATACCAAGAAAGTCAAATTAATGCAACAGTAATCGTAGCGTGTGTCGCCATCAACAATCCCTGAAAAATATCGACGATTTAACAGCGACGCACCTTCTGAGCAGGATCATTGTAAACAAACACAACATTTATTGTGTAGCAATCTTTTGTCAAAATGGTATTACTTGGGTTTAGAAAGCCCAGCCAGCGACCAAGTTAGGCTCACCATCATCAAACGGCCTAGAGCCTTTAAACCATCTTGGGCGCTATTTTCCACCGCTTCAGATACAGTTTCAGACTTAACATTTACCGATAATTCTTCAGCCGTTGCTGCGATTTTTTCCGATTCGACTTGTTCAGAAGATATCTCAAGGCTGACTTGTTGCTGCTGATTTTGTTCTTTGGTCATTTTCTGAGTCACCTCCTTGAGTGATTGCGTACATAACCATTACTACAAATGTAACTTATGTGTATCCGGGATTTAGGAAGTCATTTTTTCTAGACCCGATAATCACAGTTACCAAATGACTTCAAAGTTTTGATTTCAGTTATAAGCTATCTTCAAGAGCACTTACGCAATTTCCCTAATCAACGCGGCTTCTTTACCAGAAAGAATTTGTTGAAAGCCTCTCCCTGATCAGGGAGAAATTAAAATCAGACTATTCATTACTCCAATCCTATTCCTTCCAGGTAGAGGTCGCACTCATCTGTCAACGGTCAACTGTCAATTGAATGAAGGAAGTCCTGTTGAATTCAAAACTCACTAATTTTAAAATTGCCCTAAGTAGATAGGTGCAAATAAACTTGGATCTGTCACGAAATGTAAAGCGATCGGAAGCCTTGCAGTTGCTTATTTTGACTGCGTTTGCATCGCAACTACATACTTATATATTTTCCTACTAATCTACTTACTGTCGGTGATGCACATCACTGAATTGTTATATTTACTTAACAGTAATATTTCCGAGATTCTGATATAGTAAAAGCTTAACAATTAATTTGGCTCCGATCGCTCTCAAGCAGAAAGCAGGCGTTTGGAAAATATTAAGAAACTGAAGGTGTAGAGCCGATGGCGATTTATGTTGATACTGCAATTGTAGCGGAAGCCGCACGGGCGAGCAAGTTCGGATGGATAGCGGGAATTACTACTAATCCGACACTTTTGGCAAAAAGTGAGCTATCTGCTGAAGAGACACTCAAACAACTGGCACAAATGATTCCTGGGGAACTGTACTATCAGTTAACAGCATCCGATTTGGATGGCATGGTAGCAGAAGGAAAAGCCGCTTTTGAATTAATTGGACAGCAAACAGTTTTGAAAGTTCCAGCAACCGCGGCTGGTTTTCAAGCAGTAGCCCAATTATCGCCGAAAATTCCTTGTGCAGTGACGGCGATTTACAGTGCCGCCCAGGCGGTTGTTGCCGCAGAAGCAGGGGCGAAATATGCGATCGCCTACGTGAATCGCGCCACCAGACTCCTCGGAGACGGTTTTGCCTTAGTGCGAGATATGGCTAACGTATTGCAGAGAACTAATACAGAGATTTTGGCAGCAAGCATTAAATCACCAGAAGAAGCAGTAAATACTTTATTAGCCGGCGCCCATCATTTGACATTGCCTTTGGACGTATTGCAAGCAATGGCAGTTCACGAATTGTCCCAGCAAACAGTTGATGAATTTGCCAAAAACGGGCGAGGAATTTTGGGATAATATCATGTCCCTTTGCACAACTTCTTGATTATTTTAAAATTAGTCATTGGTCATTGGTCATTGGTCATTGGTAATACAGTCTCTCTTTTCTTCCTTCGCGAAGGACGCGGTTCGTAAAAAAAAGTAATTCTGTACAATGTATGCTGCACACCTTACACTACTGCCAACTGCCAACGACCAACTGCCAACTGCCAACTGACAACTATCAACTGCCAACTGCCAACTGACAACTATCAACTGTCAACTGTCAACTGTCAACTGACTATGGCATTCGCCAAATCTTAATAGTGTGATCGGGACTGCCGCTCACCAAAGTCTTGCTATCTTTGGTAATAGCCACAGAATTCACAAACTGGCCGTGACCAGAAAGAGTGGTTCTTTCTTTGCCCGTCTTCAAATCCCAAACTATAATATCTCCGCCCCCGCTGATCAAAGTGCGGTTGTCCGGGCTAAAGGCGATCGTCCTCACCCAGCTCGAATGCCCTTTAAAAGTGCGAGTGCGCTTCCCGTCTTGCACGTTCGACAAACGGATCGTATTGTCACTGCTAGCACTAGCCAAAACTTGCCCGTTTGGGCTAAAAGCCACAGCATTAACCGCGCCCCCGTGACCCGTGATAATTCTTCTGACTTCTCCGGTGTCGAGATTCCACAAACGCACAGTCTTGTCATCGCTGCCGCTAGCCAGAGTTTTACCGTCGCGGCTCAACGCGATCGCGTTTACTCCTCCGGCGTGGCCACTCAAAGTCCGCAACCTGCTGCCGGTTTTGACATTCCACAAGCGAACAGTTTTGTCATCGCTGCCGCTAGCCAGAATTTTACCGTCGCTGCTAAAAGCGATCGCGTTGACGGCGGCTTTGTGAGCGGCAATCGTCCGCACCCGCCGCCCCGTCTTCAAATCCCACAAAATCACATTATTGTCGTCGCCACCACTGGCCAACATCGAGCCATCCGGGCTCACCGCCAGCGTGTTGACCGATTTCTTAGAATGCACCGGATTTAGAGTCCGCACCACGCGTCCCGTCTTCACATTCCAAATTCTCATCGTCCCAAAGCTGGCGCTGACCAAAGTTTGACCGTCCGGCGACAGGGCGATCGCATTTACACTTCCGACATTATCCAAACTTCTTTGCAAAAACTGACTGCTAGGCAAACTAGAAAGCAGCCACACCGGGTTTGCCGGAAACACTCCGTAACGCATCGAACCATAAATTTGAGACGCGCCAATACCCAGCATCAAAACAGCAGCGCCCGCCAGCAACTTCTTTTTCCAACCTAAAACTTCTTTCTCAGACTGGTTCAAGCCAGCAGAATTTAGAGGTCTGAGGCGGTTGATGGAAGTGTGTTTCGTCGCCCCAGCCGCCCCGGAAGTTCCGCGAATTTTAGTTTGCCCCGTCGTCGGCAACTGAGTCGGCAACTGAGTTTCCGCGCCGTCGAGATGAATTTCCTCCAAGCACTGCAAAACCATCTGCGGACTTTGAGGTCGATTTCCGGGAAAAGGCGCCATCAAATAATCGATGACATTAGCCAAGGGGTCGGAAACCTGAGGAGCTCCTTTGCGCCACATTAATTTGCCCGTGCGCGGGTTCTCTGGAAACGCAGTCGGCGGCTTTCCAGTCAGCAAATAAACAAAAGTGCGCCCCAGAGCAAAAAAATCTGACTGCGGAACCGCCTTGCCATTAGTTTGTTCCGGCGGCGTATAGCCAGGGGAAACAATACCAGTCACATTTCCTCCCTGACCCACCTTAGCGAAATAAGTCCCTGACACTTCCCGAGCAGTCCCGAAGTCAATCAGCACTAACTGCCCGTTCGGCTTGCACATAATATTGTGCGGCTTGATATCCCGATGAAAATAGTTGAGTCGGTGAACTTGATCTAAAATTTCCGACAGTTGTTTGAGCCAGTTCAGAGCTTGTTCTTGACTGATCGGGCGGCCCCGATGTTTCAGCCAGTCTTGCAAATTTGCCCCAGCAATTTTCTCCATCACCAGACAGTGAAAAAACTCTGTGCCGTGAGCTGGCGTAAATATAAAATAACCGTCGCGATCGACTTTTGGAATACCTGGATGTCTCAGCCTGACCAATACGTCGGCTTCTTGCTTAAAAAGTTCTACAGCTTTGGGATGTTCTTTGAGTAGGACTTTGAGCACTCTTCGAGCGCCGTTGTCGTCCACTTCAAATGTTCTGCCAAAGCCACCACCTCCGAGAGGCGCGACTAGCCGATATCTACCTTGCAACAAAAGTTCAGACCCGCAGTGGATACACGCGGATCTACCAGAGTTGGCTGGATCGGAGGGATTCGGGCATTTGGGATTGAGGCAATAACTCACGAAGCCACATAACCCTGATTGAGGTTGCTCTATCAAGTTTTACTTTGGCACTCTCAGCACTCTTGGTGACTGAGATTCTTGGTTCAGCGAAGTCACTTGCTTGGGACTGGATTACTCCAGATCAAGTAAAAGTGTCTTCTCCTCAAGCGTTAATTCCGGTATGCCCTACCGTACTTAATTAGTCCTCTTGATCTATTGAGGTTTTCGTTCAAATGCGAGTTCTCCTAGACGGCAACACCTATCGGTGTGACTACGTACTCAACAATCCAGTTAAGTTTTTACGTTGTCTAGTGATACTCAATTTTTAACTTATGACGATCGTATCACACCTAGTACAAGACTGATGAGCACTCTTGATTTAAATCCTTCGCGTCGCACAAGTCAAGCGGAGTGAACTCTAGCTCGTTTTCCCCTTTCCATTATACGATCGCCACGACCACTCTCAAAGGAAGAAAGAAAAGAGAGGGAGAGAGGGGGAGATAGGGAGATGGGAAGAGGGGGAGATAGGGAGAGTGGGAGAGGGGGAGAGCGGGAGAGGGGGAGAGTGGGAGAGGGGGAGAGTAAGGGACAAAAATCTGCCTAATGCCTTTTGCCTCTTCCTTCCTTGTTTCTTCCCTCTGCCCGATGGCGGCAGAACTGATGGTAATCGGTAATCAATGATGGGTAATCGGGAATTCTATCCGTTACATCCGTTAAATCCGCTACACAATCCGTTGCCGAACTTCCTTGTTTCTTCCCTCTGCCCGATGACAGCAGAACTGATGGTAATCGGTAATCAATGATCGGTAATCGGGAATTCTATCCGTTACATCCGTTAAATCCGCTACACAATCCGTTGCCGAACTTCCCTCTGCCCGATGACGGCAGAACTGATGGTAATCGGTAATCAATGATCGGTAATCGGGAATTCTATCCGTTAAATCCGTTAAATCCGCTACACAATCCGTTGCCGAACTTCCTTGTTTCTTCCCTCTGCCCGATGACGGCAGAACTGATGGTAATCGGTAATCAATGATGGGTAATCGGGAATTCTATCCGTTAAATCCGTTAAATCCGCTGCCGAACTTCCCTCTCTAGCCTTTTAAGCGAGTCCCTCGATTACCGGATGGAAGTAGAATGCCAGCGCCAAAACAGCATAGGCCGCCAACAGCAAAGTACCTTCGAGCCAGTTAGACTTGCCATCAGAACTGATAGAATTCGCGATCAGCACCGCCACCGCTACCGCTACGAGTTCAAACGGGTTGAAGTCCAAGTCCATCGGTTTGCCCAGGATAAAACCCACCAAAACCAACACTGGGGCAACAAACAAAGCAATTTGCAAACTTGAACCCACGGCCACAGAAACCGACAAATCCATTTTATTTTTCATCGCCACCGTCACCGCCGTCGTGTGTTCGGCCGCATTGCCAATAATCGGCACTAAAATCACCCCGGTAAACAGTGATGTCAGCCCCAAAGTGGCGGTAGCTTCTTCTAGGGTACTCACGAGCAATTCTGACTCGATCGCCACCATCAGCGTACAGCTCAACAGCACCCCAATCCACAATGGCAGATTCACTTTGTGATCGGGACTGTCTGGTGCTAAGTTACTTTCGGCTAATTCTTCGAGCATTTCAACTTCTGCCACTCCAGCATCGTACAGATAACTGTGGGTTTTCATCGAAAACAGCAGCGTCAGCACGTAGACGAGAATCAGGACTACAGAAACAGCGCTGGAGAGTTGCTGCATAGTTTCCGGGGCGATGCCCATAGAGGTGACATCAACAGCAGTCGGCACCAAAATGGCAATTACGGCTAAGTTCATCGCCGAAGCGTTCAACCGCGCGACTGTCGGCTGAAATTCTTGTTCTTTGTAGCGCAAGCCGCCTAGCAGCATCGCAAATCCCATCACCAGCAGTAAGTTGCTGATAATTGAACCGGTGATGCTGGCCTTGACAACATCTATTAGTCCGGCGTTGAGGGCGACGATGCCGATAATTAATTCTGTGGCATTTCCGAAGGTAGCGTTGAGCAAACCCCCCAAGTTTGAGCCGAGTACGACGGCGATTTCTTCGGTAGCTGTGCCCATCCAGGCCGCTAGGGGGATAATGGCTAGGGCTGAGGTGATGAAGATTGTGGAGGATTCCCAGCCGAGAAAGTGTCCGGCGATCGAAACTGGGATAAATAACAGCAGGCTGGAAATTATGTTGGTTGTGTTTAGCATTTAGATTCTGAAAAGCTGCCAACCGTCAATCATAGCCTGTGACCAAATGAAAAAAAGGGCGAGGGATTTGGATGTTCGCTTAAAGTTGTGGTGGGCGATCGCACTCACTGACTTTTTTTGGTCAGAAGTTGTCGAAGATACTTGATAAAATTGAAAAGCTTGATCGATAATTTGAAAATGACTCAACCGTACACTAAGCTTCTGGACTGATAAATTGCCTGCGATCGAGATAGAAGAGTGCGGGAGTGTCAATATATCTAACCGTTGGTGGCGGGAGCTAAAATCCGATGCCATAATTGAACCGAGACTGTGTTTGCCATTCAACTTTTTGAACCCAATTCTCAATCAGATAATCTCACGGACATTTTAATCAATTTTTCTACGGGTTCGATCGCTCTGTCAAGCATAGTTCAGGCAGTAGTGTAAAACTGCTGCCACTCATAACTAACAGCTATATTGATCGAGGAGTTTTGTCAAAATGAATTCACCTGACATTACACTAGATATTCCTTCTGAAGGTTTATCGATCGCCAATCCAGCAACTTATCCCGAAGTCACGCAGCAGCTATCGGAAAACGTGATTTTCACAACAGTCGATGACATGAGCAACTGGGCAAAAATGTCGAGTTTGTATCCGCTGATGTTTGGCACTGCTTGCTGCTTCATTGAATTTACCACCATGCTCGCTTCCCGCTTCGATTTGGATCGATTTGGTGTATTTCCCCGGATGTCTCCCCGACAGGCAGATTTGATGATTACCGCAGGCACAATCACGATGAAGTACGCTCCTGTTTTGGTGCGGCTTTATGAACAAATGCCGGAGCCCAAATACGTGATTGTAATGGGGGCTTGCACGATTACAGGCGGAATGTTTAGTGCCGATTCTCCTACTGCGGTGCGGGGTGTGGACAAACTAATTCCGGTGGATGTTTATTTGCCCGGATGTCCGCCCAGGCCTGAAGCAATTATGGATGCGATCGTCAAACTGCGCAAGAAGATTGCCAACGACAGCTTGCAAGAACGGCAAAAAACGGAACCAACCCACCGCTATTATACCCGCCCTCACCGAATGAACGTTGTGCCGCTAATTCACGACGGAAAATACCTGGAAACTTCACCACGTCAGGTTCCGCCGCCAGAAGTTGTCTCCTCTGGATTGCCTGCTTTACGACAGTTGGAATCGATTCGGGCGATCGAAGCATGAAGATGATTTAAACCAACTAGCACAGGAAACTGCGCCATTTCACTTTTTTGTCCTCCCTCAACTAAAAGGATCGCAATTTCACCAACAGCGAGGTTGTTGGGGAGGATAGAAAGATGGTGTCATTTAACCGTGCTGGTTTAGTTATAGTAGAGGAAGTGGCGATGAAAATCATAATTTGCTACTTCGTCCCTGTACGAATCATCTTGAAACCATACACATAAATATCAGGAAACCCATAACGATTTTCTTTCGGTCGCCATTTAGCCAAACCAATTTCAGTTAAAAAATTGGCAAATTCATCAAAGTCAGGATATATTTCCCGTACACTTTTATGCCATGCGTTCTCAAGGTCTTGTCTGGTAGGTAAAGCTGGAACACCTTCTAGATCTTCAAAAAATTGGCATAATTCAGGATATTCTTGTTTAATTGCATCACAACGTTCCTCTGATGCTTTTTCTAAACCAATCTCCAGAGATGTTCCCCGAAGTAAACGATCGGTTGGAGCCTTAACTGATGTTTGTCCTTTGTAAGTTAGCTCCTGCTCTTTGGCTCCTTGAAGCAAGGCACTTAAGCTGCGGGGAAAGGCAGTGTTATTTGAGTCTGATAAACGTTCGTAAATCCATCTATAAACATATTTAGCTTTGTCTCCTGTTCTGCGACGAATTCCCCACAATAAGTCTAGGGCGCGGTTTAAGGTTTCTTCATTAGCATCATCAATGTTTTCAACAGGCGAAGAACAATCTACTAAATTTTTAAATTCTGCTGATTGCATTGCTTGACGAAGGGCTAATCGCAAAAAATCTACCCTTGTCCACTTCAAAAAAAGATCGCGTCCATTGAAGTGACTTTTATTGTCAAAATTTAAACGATTCCAAATGTCTTCTCGGATAAATATTTTAAAGCGAATTGATGTTAATCGACGGGCATCGCAAGCCTGAATAAGTTGAAACAAACCACTTAAAGCTTGCTGTCTAACTCCATCTGTATCGGGGAAGTCTTCATCTAAATCATCATATAAAAACCAAAGTGTTTTATTTTTATCCCGTTGCTGTTCGTTCAGAATGTCTAAGACATCCGGCAAAACAAGTCTCAACTGTGAATCAGTTGATAATTGAATTAAGGCGAGCGTATGTTCAGACTGCCAGTTTTCTCCCGGCAGTCCCTTCAAGATGTTGCGTATACTTTCAAATTTAGGTTTTTGAGTCCCTTTATCTGGTAGTTTTAAATAATTTTTTTGAAAAACTCGAAATATCAAGTAGGCTCGCCAAAATGCCTCCCAAGTTCCCTCATTATCTTTTAAACTTTGATTGATAATTTGAAATTCATTGCGTGTTGGGCGACTGTTCTGGAATCCACCATGACCAGAGAGGAAAAGTACAGAATCTAATCGACCACGAGCTAGCTGTCGAGCCTTAGATTCATGCTGTAATAAAAGCAAGTAAAGTGCCGTCTTGCCAGTTCCTTTTCTACCTCTGATTAGGCAAGTTGTTTCATCTAAGAATTTGTCAAAATTAGCAGTTTTCTGAAATAAAGCGAGAAGGTTAGACTTGGGATCGGCAGCATTTAATGCTGGAAAATTAAGGCTTTCAATGATTTGCCAGCGTTGTTCAGTATCTGTTGCAGCTAGAATTTTCTGTGATCGAATTTGATTAGTTTCTTCATCTATTAAGTTAGCAATTCGATTGTAGTAATCCAACAAGCCTGTTACAGGATGACGATCTGCTAGAGCAATTGATGGAATGTAAGGCACGATTAATGGTTCTGCTAATTCAGATTGAGACTCATCTGAGTCATCACCATTTTCATTCGGCTCATCTCGATCTACTTCGCGCTCAATGACTTTGCGTAAAAGCTGCCAAACCTCTGTAACTTTAGCCATTCCACTATCACTAATATCAGGAACAGGTGAAAACACAAAGTTAATTGACAACTTGCCAAAAGAATTGAGTGATTTTAAGAGAAGATCAATTCCTTGCCGATTTTGTTCGTTGGGAAACAAAAATATAATTGCCTCGTCAGCAGCTTGGAGTAGAGATAAAGCACCCCATTCATTGATTCCGGTACGTGAATCCACCAAGATGACATCTGGTTTTAGCTGTTCTTGAATTTCACGACTAAAAATAGACCAGAGGGTTTCACCATTATCCAGAATAGTAGTTGCTCGCAGATCGTCAACTTTAGCAATGTAGTCAAGACTTAAATAACCAGCAGGAACAATAAAGAGTCTTCCTGTTGCATCAGGTATTGTAACTTCACCAAATATCTTAGTGATTAAAATATTGGGTTCTAACTCTTCAGGCAAATAGGAGCGCTCATAAAAATAATCGACAATACCAAATTCAGGTAGTGGTTTTAAGCTAAAAGCTGTACTTAAACCTGGTGCTTCTAAATCTAAGTCAACAGCCACAACTTTTCGACCCCGCATAGCTAAAATCCAAGCCACATGGGTTAAGGCAGTTGTTCGCCCGACTCCTCCTTTAAAGGAATAGAATGTGATTGTTCGAGGAATGCGGGGTTCCGGTTGAGAAAGTTGGGGTTGATTTTGCGGATTGGCAGCCCACAAAGCTAAATCTTGCCAAGTTTGTATTGAGCTTTCATTGGTAAGCTGTGGACGTGACAAATGTAGAGAAGTTGCTTCTTCTACCGTATATAAAGAAATAAAACCTGGGGATATTTTGAATGTACGAAGGATGCTATGCACTTCCTCCTTTCGCTGTGGTAATGATAATTCCTTAAAGCGATGGCTGATAATGGTCAAATTCAGAAGTCCAGAAGTAGAAATATTGATGTCAGTCCATTCCTGCGGACTCTTCACATAACTGTCCGTAAGCTGCCGTTTAAGTGATATTTGCCAGGTTTCCTGCATATCTGCCTCTTCTTTAAAATTGAGTAGCTTGTTTCTGTAGCCAACGTATGAGACTATTATATGCAGACAGCCACTGCTTATAGTCTGGATCATCAGGTTCACTACCAGAGTAGCGCATATCTATAAAATGTTGATTTTGGGGATTTTCAACAGTGACAAGCCATTTCATTACTTGCGGAAATTTTTGCATCCTATCATGCAGCTTATTATGTCGCTTCAAAGCATCTTGAAAACTATGTCCAGGATTAGTAATTGTATGTCCAGGATTGTTATAATCTGTTTTCCATTCTCGCTTAGCACTTTTGTGTAGGGAAGCGAATATCATTGATTTTAGCAAACATTCTATTGTCACACCACCAAAGTGCATGGCAGCCACTTTTCTGGCAGAGGAACAAAGTATTTCGGTATCCTGATAACGTTGTAAAAAAGCAGAGTCGTAATCTTCCATGTTTGCCAGATGGTTTACTAAAAAAGTATACTAGCATTGGGAGATTGTGTCAACGATAAAATCAGTGTCGGTTAAATGTGAGCGTCAACCCATCTGACATCACAAAAGTCGCAAATAATTATCAGCAATGTCAATAAAACTAGACTTTTTCAACGTAGAAGTCGTCCCGCACGATCAAAATTGGCGAGGCGCCTTTGAAACTGAGTCGAGACAGATTGCACTTGCACTTACCGAAAATGTGGTTGCGATACATCACATTGGTAGCACAGCCATTCCACAAATTCATTCAAAGCCGATTATTGATATGTTAGTTGAGGTTAAAGATATTACGAAACTCGATCCACAGACTTCAGCAATGGAGGCTTTAGGCTATGAAGCAATGGGTGAGTTTGGGATATCGGGCCGTCGTTTTTTTCGCAAGGGTAATGAAGCAGGGATTAGAACACACCACATTCACGCATTTGAGGTAAATTCAGCGCATATCGAGCGCCACTTAGCGTTTCGAGATTATATGATTTTCCATCCTGAAGACGCGCAGCAATACAGCAAACTCAAACAAGAACTCGCCTACAAATACTCTGATAATATTCAGGGGTACATGGACGGAAAAGATGGATTTATTCAAGCAATGGATTTAAAAGCCGCCAAGTGGCGATTATCTTCTTAAATCTATGATATTAGAAGTTGCAATTCTTGATGTTAAACCTAATATGGCTGCTGAGTTTGAAACCGCTTTCAAAACAGCTTCAGCTATTATCTCTTCTATGTCGGGATATATCTCGCACGAGCTGCAACGCTGTATAGAAACCACGAATCGTTATATTCTCCTGGTGCGATGGCAGAATTTGGAAGACCATACTGTGGGATTTCGAGAATCGCCGGATTACCAAAAGTGGCGTTCTTTATTGCATCACTTTTACGATCCTTTTCCAACAGTGGAACATTACGAAGTCATTTTGTCATGACTTATATCGTGTCCGGTGGATTGACAAGTCTCGGATTATACCAATTTCATAAAGTAGCGCTAAATATTACCCCCCCCAACCCCCCCTTATTAAGGGGTGGCTCAGACTTCATCAGCACATCTTTAGAAAAATCGTATTAGTTCGTAGTGCGTCCTGGTGTCCGCAATAATGAGCGGGAGGTTTTGATATAAATCAAAGATTTATGCAAAAGATTGAATATATATGATTGCATCACTGTTCGCTTTTTAACGGATATCGCACACAATGAACATCTCTATTCGACTACTTCAAGAAAATGAGTTAGCGGCGGCTGAACATATCTTTCGACTGGCTTTTGGTACTTTTATTGGATTGCCTCAACCGACAGATTTTGGTGGTGATGCGAACTATGTTCAAACGCGATGGCTAGTCGATCGCACGGCGGCCTTCGCAGCAGAGGTTGACGGGCAGCTAGTTGGCTCGAATATAGCTGTTTGTTGGGGGAGTGTGGGTTTTTTTGGGCCGCTGAGCGTTCATCCTGACTTCTGGAATCAAGGTGTTGCTCAAGGTTTGATTGAATGTGCGATCGGCAAATTCTCGGAATGGGGGACGCGACAGGCGGGGTTATTTACTTTTCCCAACAGTCCAAAACACCACGGGCTTTATCATAAATTCGGGTTCTACCCGCGTTTTTTGACTTTCATTATGGCAAAACCAATTCAGTTTGTGGAGCGGGATTTTCCGGTAATAAAATATTCTGAATTAACTTCACAGGAGCGATCGCACTGTCTGAAAGAATGTTATGAATTGACGGATGGTATTTATGCAGGGCTGGATTTATCGCGGGAGATTTTGGCGGTTGAGGCTCAAAATTTGGGTGATACGGTTTTATTGTGGGATGACAAGGGTTTGGCGGGATTTGCTGTTTGTCATTGCGGTGCGGGTAGCGAAGCTGGTTCTAATGTATGTTATGTCAAATTTGGAGTTGTGCGATCGGGTGTTGGCGCAGGCGATCGATTTGAACAGTTGCTGGATGTCTGTGAAGCGTTTGGGGCGAGTCAAAAAATGTTGCGTCTGATGGCTGGAGTGAATACGAGCCATGATGTCGCTTATGGTAGGATGGTTTCTCGCGGTTTTCGCACTGAAAGTACAGGTGTAGTAATGCACAGGCAAAACGATCCCGGTTACAATCGACCAGAGGTTTTTGTATTGGATAATTGGCGCTAATGCCAACTTGTTTTGCGGTACGTTCAAAAAAAGACTCATTAACAAGCGCTACATTTAGAGGTTTTGTGTAGGCTGACTCTGTGCAGTGTACACACCTGTATTTAGAAATTTTGCCTAATTTCTAGTTAAATCGATCCCGTCACACACATCAAAAATACTCATTTTGGAGGATGACAACAATGGATCTTAAACTATCGGATAAAATTGCACTGGTCAGCGGCTCAACAGCCGGAATTGGCTTAGCAATTGCTACCCAACTCGCTCAAGAAGGTGCAGCGGTGATTGTTAACGGACGCACGGAAGAACGGGTGAAAAAGGCGATCGACCAAATCAAAGAAATTGCTCCCAATGCCAAGCTGCAAGGTGTCGCTGCCGATTTGGGAACTGCAAGCGGAGCCAGCGAATTATTCGATCGAGTTCCAGAGGTAGACATTCTGGTAAACAATCTGGGAATTTACGGAGCGAAACCATTTGAGGATATTGATGATGATGAATGGATAAACTTTCTAGAAATCAACGTCATCAGCGGAGTGCGACTTTCTCGAAAGTATCTGCCATTAATGCTGACCAAGAATTGGGGGCGGATTATTTTCATTTCCAGCGAATCTGCACTCAATATTCCAGCAGAAATGATTCACTACGGAGTCACGAAAACGGCGCAACTTTCCCTCGCCCGCGGTTTGGCAGAGATGACTGTTGGCAGTAATGTAACTGTCAATTCTGTGCTGCCGGGGCCAACGCGATCGGAAGGAGTAGAAGATTTCATTCAAGGATTGGCAAAAAACCAAAAGGTGACGGCTGAACAGGTGGAAAAAGAGTTCTTTCAAAAGACTCGCCCTTCGTCGCTGATCCAGCGTTTTGCTGAGACTTCGGAGGTGGCTGCACTTGTGGCGTTTGTTGCCAGTCCAGTAGCGTCTGCTATTAACGGGGCGGCTTTGCGAGTGGAAGGCGGTGTCGTACGATCGATCGTTTAGCTTGAATAGTATAGATTACAGCGCCGTCCGGTGCAGTAGCCCCTCAGCAAAAATTTTAGCTGCTGAGGGGATTCACCCTGTTGTTAACTTTACCCGCACAATTTCCCTCGGTCGATCGCCAAAGATTAAAATTTTCCGGGGAAAAGTTGCTATTTAATGAATAAGACTTTAAGATCCAGCAATGTAAATCAAACTCTCAACGAGCAGCCCTGCAAGCACTAACCTGAAATGGGTCGCAAGTGCCAGAAAGCAGTAAAAGCTACCTTTTTTAACTCTTTGAACAGCAAAGCATTGACAGAAAAACTCAGGGATCGACGATCGGCAGATTGGAACGAATGCTTTGCGAACAATACTACAAATGTATCAAAAATTGTCAGCCCAAATTTAGCACCTACAGATGCCTAGTCCAAATGCCTACTGCGTAAGGTGTCAGTTACTTATTAGGCTGTTTTTGTTGTCTTTAACTACTTGAGGATTCGATCGCATGGTTTCGATTTCTAAAACTCAGTCCGCTGTCCTGCCTTTGTCTGCGCCAACCGTAACGGCTGCAACCAAAAGCACTGTGGCTACTGCAACTGGAGTGTGCGTGACGGTTCACGGTCACTTCTACCAGCCACCCCGGGAAAACCCTTACCTGGACGCGATCGAACGCCAAGCCAGTGCCTCTCCATCCCACGACTGGAACGAACGCATTTATCACGAGTGCTACCGCCCGAACGCCTTTGCCCGCATACTAAACGACCGCGGTGAAGTCACGGGGATCGTCAATAACTACGAGTATCTCAGCTTCAACATTGGCCCAACCTTGATGAGTTGGCTAGAACGCTACGATGCCGAAGTATATCAGCGGATTCTGGAAGCCGATCGCAAAAGCTGTCAGCGGCTCAATGGTCACGGCAACGCGATCGCCCAAGTGTACAATCACATCATCATGCCGCTGGCAAACGATCGAGACAAATACACCCAAATTCGCTGGGGAATCGCAGATTTTCGCTCCAGATTCGATCGCAATCCCGAAGGAATTTGGCTCGCTGAAACCGCTGTAGACTACGCCACGTTGGAAGTTTTGGTAGCTGAAGGCATTCGTTTTATTGTCTTAGCCCCTTCCCAAGCCGAACGCTGCCGCCCGCTAATCGGGCAAAACCAAGAAGGCCAAGAAGAAACAGATACCCAATGGCACGAAGTCGGCGGCGGTCAAATCGATCCGACTCGCCCGTACCGCTGCTATTTGAAACCAGAAATGGGGTTGATGGCCGATCACAAACTCTCACCGCTGAGCACTCACAACTTTAGTCGCCAAAACGACAATTCCGCAGCCCCAAATCCCAACACTCCCTACATCGATATCTTTTTCTATGACGGCCCAATCTCGCGGGATATGGGTTTCAATGAGGTTCTCAGCAGCAGCCACCACTTGGCGGGGCGCTTGGGTCAAGCAGTGCGGGGCGACCACCGACCGGCCCAATTAATCTCCGTGGCGACAGACGGCGAAACTTTTGGACATCACAAAAACAGTACGGAAAAATGCCTCGCCTACGCCTTCACAGAAGAGTTTCCCCGCCGTGGTTGGACGGTGACGAATTATGCTCATTATTTAAGTCAAAATCCGAGCACTTGGGAAGTGGAACTCAAACCAGTGACGGCCTGGAGTTGCTCTCATGGGGTCGATCGCTGGCAAGATGATTGTGGCTGTGGTGGTGGTGGCGGATGGCATTTGCTATGGCGCAAGCCTTTGCGGGATACTCTGAATTGGCTGCGCGATCGGCTGATTCCGATTTATGAGGAAGCGGGACGCAAGCTGTTTCGCGATCCCTGGAAGGCCAGAGATGAATATATTGATGTTATTCGCGATCGATCGATCGCTAATGTTGACAGTTTTCTCGATCGGCATCAAATTCGCGAACTCAACGCCTCCGAACAGATAGATGCCCTGCGCCTACTGGAAATGCAGCGCCACGCTTTGTTAATGTTCACTAGCTGCGGCTGGTTTTTTGAAGAAATCTCTCGCCCCGAAGGCGTGCAAATTTTGCGCTACGCGGCCCGGGCGCTGGAATTGGCGGAGGAAGTTGCCGGCGTGCAACTAGAAAAGGATTTTATCGCTCAACTCGCTCTCGTACCCAGCAACGTTGAATCCTTCAAAACTGGGGCGGAAGTTTACCGCCAACTGGTAACGACGGCTCAAGTCAGTCTCAAAGAAGTCGCCGCCCACTACGCCATTAGTTCTCTGTTTGCCAAGTATCCCCGCGAACAGCGAGTTTACTGCTATCAAGCCGAACAGCAAGATTTCCAAATTCAGCGCATGGGTTCGATGACTTTGGCTGTGGGTCAATTGCAGTTAACTTCCGAAATCACCAGGGAAACAGAGCTTTTTGTGTTTGCTGCGTTCCACCTCGGCGGCTGGGACTTCCACTGCTGTATTCAGCCTTTTGGTAGCAGCCGGTCTTACACTATGCTCAAAGAGCGGTTGTTTGGGGTTCTGCAAGAAGCTTCGGCGGCCCACGCGATTCTGGAAATGGTGCGACTGTTTGGAGACCAATCCTTTAGCTTGCGGGATTTATTCGCTGAGGAACGTCACCGGATCGTGCAGTTGCTGAGTCAGGAAAATTTGACTCGGTTGGATCAGCTTTACACTCAGGTTTATCGGGAAAATTACGGGGTGATGATGGCTTTCCACCGCGACGATTTGCCGGTGCCGATGGAGTTACAGGTGGCTGCGGAGGTGGCTTTGGGACACCGCTGTTTGACGGCGGCGAAGGCCCTGGAACAGGAAATGGGGGACGGGGAGTCGCTGCTGGCTGACATTGAGGCGATCGCCACTGAAGCGGGCCATCTCCGCTGCCGGTTGAAGGTTCCTGAAGTTAAGCAAATTTTGGAACGCCAGGTTTGCCGATCGCTAGATGCGCTACTGCAAGCCGGATTGGGCGTGGAGGATCGATCGCCTCTTAAGTTAGAAGCTGATATTCTCCACATCGAGCGTTTGATTGCTGTGGGCGATCGGCTGAGTCTGGATTTGTGTTTGGATAAATCGCAGGAACTGTATTTCAATTCTCTGTACAGTCAAATTGTGCCTCTGTGTTTGGGCTGGCTGCAACGGCAAGATGCCTCGGCGGTGGAAAGTTCGGTGGTTCCTGTTTGCTTGGATATCGCCCCGTCACACGGCGGCTGGGAGCTGTCTTCGATCCGGCAGTTGCTGGAGTTGGGTCAAACTCTGGCTGTTGATGTTGAGTGTTGGTTAAGTCAGTTAAGTCGATCGCCTATCGATTAGCCTGCATCAAATTCCCGGCATTGAGAATTCGCCCGATCGCGCTTGAAATACCGATCGGGCGATCGGCATTGAGAATTCGCCCGATCGCGACTGGCGAGCCGCGGCACCAACAGACAACCGCGAATTTTCTTTGAATTTTCGCTCTAGTTCTGTGGGAAGATGAAAACAATGTCCGCAAAGCGTACAGGTGTTCTGCACTTGCACGCTTTGTAGAGCTTTGAAGAGAGAACACTAAATATTAAGCTATGAAAATTGGCGATCGCGTTTGCGTTAAAAACTCTGTTGTTGTCTACCACCATCCTCAAAATCGCAGTCAACCATTTGAGATTAAGGGTATGGAAGGAGAAATCGTGGCGATCGTTCACGAATGGCACGGCCGACCAGTCAGTGCTAATTGGCCGGTTCTAGTTCAGTTTGACAAGAAATTTCGAGCTCACTTCAAAGAAGATGAAGTCGAATTGGTTTCTGCTGAAGCCTAACTGTAATATTGCTTGGTCATGTTAGATCCCCGACTTATTAAAAAAGTTGGGGAGCTGGTTGTGTTGTTATGTTTTTTGAGGTGGGCTTAATTGTCAAATTAAACAAGTTAAACAATTTCTATGAAATTAAACCAATTTGGAAAATCAATCCAACAATATTAGTAGGTGTGTCGCCATAAATAGTTCTCCCAAAAAAGACCTAAAATCGAGGGAGCGACGCAAAGCGCGAGAATATTTGAATAAACAAATTAAACTAAAAGTGTTGTAGCAAGAATTTTTTAAATTGGTATTACAACGGAATCTGATTGCTTGAGACGATAGCCCATACTGTGTACAGTCTCAATTAAATCTTCAGCGGCTCCCGCAGCTTTGAGTTTTTGACGCAAACCTCTAATGTGAACCTTGACCGTATTTTCTTCTGGTGGAGATTCCAACGACCAGACGTGTTCGATCATGACACTTCGACTGAGAACACGGCGACCATTTCGCAACAAAAGTTCCAGAAGTGCGTATTCTTTTGGCGTGAGATGGAGTGGAGTGTTCCCGTAGGTGACTTCATAGGTGCTGGGGTTGAGCCGAATTTCTTCCCATTCTAAAATCGGCCCAGAATTGCTATTACCTCGACGCAATAAGGCTCGAATCCGAGCAAATAGTTTTTGCAAGTCCACGGGCTTGACCACATAATCATCAGCCCCAGCATCAAGCCCATTAATTTCATCACTGAGAGTGTCACGGGCTGTGATCATCAGGACAGGCATAGTATAGCCGTGCGATCGCAATCGATGGCAAAGGCTAATTCCATCAAGTTCTGGTAACATCAAATCTAGTAACAGCAAATCATAGTTGAGCATCTTTGCTTGATGCCATCCAGATTCCCCATCGGTAACTATATCAACAACATAGCGCTGGTCTGTCAGGGCTTCTGCCAAGGTTTCTGCAAGGCGCAGATCGTCTTCAACCAAGAGAATCCTCATAAGCAAGAGGCTGGGGGAAAGTACAAAGCCACCTAGTCAATTACCCATCATCAATCGGAGTACCGATATGATGAGGGCTTGTGTCTACGCTCCACCGCAATCCTGAAAACCTTTGCAGGATATCAGCTTTGGTTTCATTGCGCGACACATCAGGGGATACTGACAAGCTCCCCGTACTCGTCCAGTCTTGCCGGACGAGCAACGTTCTCATTGCAATATTTCTGCTTCCCACCAAATCAGCGTGTAATTCATGCCCACAACATTCACAACGAAACATTAGCCCCTTGTTCGGTCGATTAGCCTTCGAGGTATGTCCACACTTGGGACAACTCTGAGAAGTATAATGTGCTGGTACTTTAGTTGCTAGGCTGCCAACCAAATTAGCTTTATAATCGATATAGCCGTGCAATTCGGCAAATGACCATTTAGCTTTGTTTCGATTAGCTTGGCGCTGTTTCTTGCTTGCCGAATTGCCAGACTTTGATTTTGTTCTGTCACGGATTCCGGTCAAGTCCTCCAATCCAATCAAGCTGTTAGGCTTAGCAATTTCTTTGCTGATTTGGTGATTCACATCAGCGATAAACCGTCTCTCCCGTCCCGACAATGCGATTAATCGTCGCTTCGCAGAACGGGTGTCTTTACGCTGTAGACTCCTTCGAGTCTTTTGATATTGATTGGCCTTGTGCCGAGATGCTTTCCCAGAGTAGAAGGTAGACTTATTACTTAAATCCGTTTCTACTGCCAGATACCTCATTCCCACATCTACACCGGAAATTCGGGTGATACTTGTTGGGTTAATTTCTGGCAGTTCAATTTCAAGGCTTACCATTAAATAGTAAGTCTTGGAAGAACGCTGGTAGAGAATCTTTGCTGCACCAATATTAGGACAGACCTTGATCAAGTCTAAATGCTTGTTCCAACCTTCATAAGGCACGACAATACGACCGTTTAGCGTTCCAATACTGACTTGTTGGTCAGATTTGAACCTGTAGTCTCGCTGATAATTCAAAGTTACAGTCCGAGATGCGTATTTTGGAGCTTGATCAAGCCCTTTAAAGCGCTTCTTGGTGTATCCCTTTTTAATAGCTTCGTTGTTCTGCTTAACTTTTGTTGTTAAAGATTTAAAGGTTGCAGCCACTTGTCTAGGAACGTTACACGCCATCTGTGCGCCTAATTTAAACTCGGAGCGCAGGTGGTTGTAAACGAGTTTTTGCAACTTAGTACCATTACTCGAACTGCTGTCGCCGAAAGCGACCATAGCAGTATAATTCAAGGCATCACGATAAGCCAACGCAGTATCGCGCACCGCCAACTTCTGTTCGGCGGTGAGATTCAGCTTTAACTTGGCGGTGATAACTTGGTTCATGGTTTCACTAGGTTGTGAGATGAATATAACTCGTGAAACTAAAAAATAACTACCTTGTTACAAATCTTGTTCGTTCACTCATGCACCGCGCTAGCAGTCGAACGTTACGCTGATCGATTTAATATGCGGTACAATCGCAAGCCTCACCCGCATTCATCCCGCCACCAACCGAGGCGGTATGGTGGGGGAATCCTGCTGTTCTAGTTGACTTTTAGAAAAGATTGAGTTAGCGAACCCGATCGACCTAATGTAAATAGGGCTAAGGCGATCGGCATGGCTGGCTCCTCAACATCTTATTCGCATTTGGGCCCCAAGTTGTACCGATTTGCGATCGAGATGTCAACAAGTTTTGACCCAAGGGACGCTCAGAAATCATTGACAAAAGCTTTCTTAACAAATATTGCAAAAAATCACAATTTATTACTTATTGAGAATCTTTCCGATTTCTTTACCATTTTCTGACTCATTTCTTTACTTATTATATGTAATTCTGGGTGGCATCAGCACTTGGATGGGGTAAATTCTCCCACCCACTTGATAGTTAATTTGGGAGATTAGTGTTACATGGCTTTTGGACCAGCTTCAAGATTGGGAGTCAGCCTGTTTGATGAAACCCCACCAATCGAGCGGGTTACAGGCAACTCAAATGAAGACCTTGAAAGCATCATTCAGGCAGTGTACCGACAAGTTTTGGGAAATGCCTATGTCATGGAAAGCGAACGTCTCACCGTTCCTGAGTCGCAGTTTAAACGCGATGAACTAACGGTACGGGAGTTTGTGCGGCAGGTGGCCAAGTCTGACTTGTATCGATCGCGATTTTTCGACAGTTGTGCTCGTTATCGAGCGATCGAACTCAACTTCAGACATCTACTTGGTCGCCCTCCCCTGGATCTCGAAGAAATGCGGGGCAAAAGTACCATTCTGGATACCCAGGGCTTTGAGGCTGAGATCGATTCTTATCTGGATAGCGATGAATACCAGAATACGTTTGGAGATGACATTGTTCCCTACATCCGGGGATACAAAACCGAAGCTTGCCAAAGCATGGTGCAGTTTACCCATACCTTCGAGTTGGTGCGAGGTGCTTCCAGCAGCAGCTTGAAGGGCAATCTGGCTGGTAAGAGTCCGCGTTTGAATTCCCTAGTCATTCAGAACACTCCAACCGCCGTAATTTCTCCAGCCAGCAGTGGATCGACATTCCGCAATCCCTCCGGTAGTGCTCGGACTCGTCATGGCGCTGGATCGGATGAAAACGGGAAAGTCTATCGCATTGAAGTTACCGGCTATCGCGCCAATGTGGTGAATCGGATTTCCAAGTTTCGCCGCAGCAACCAAGTTTACCTGGTGTCGTTTAACGAGTTATCCGAAACCTATCAACGGATTCATAAACAAGGCGGGACGATCGCTAGTATCACCTCTGTGTAGTCAAATTCTGGTCAAATTCTGACCTAAAACTATCAAGAATCACGCATCAAAACGTTCATAAAACTGATTTTTCCCTTTGAAGTGGGCTGTAACAAAGGGTTCTCAAAAACCCGGTTTTTAACGAAACGCGTGTAAGTGCTGTACTACCAACTATCTGTAAAGGAGATTAATTGCAATGACAGATTCGACAAAATGTGAACTGTGGCCAACCAGCGGTGTAGATGAGGTGCAAGCTGTGATTCGCGCCGTCTACAAGCAGGTTTTGGGTAATCCCCATGTGATGGAAAGCGAACGGTTTGTCAATGCGGAATCTCAATTGAGCGATCGCAGCATCTCCGTCCGTGAATTTGTGCGATTGGTCGCTAAATCTGATTTCTATCGCACTCGCTATTTTCAAAAGTGCGCTCCCTACCGATTTGTCGAACTCAATTTCCTGCACCTGCTAGGTCGTGCACCCCAAGATCAAACTGAAATTTCTGAACACATCATCTGCTGTGTTGAGCAAGGCTACGATGCCGAGATTGACTCATATCTCGACAGCGACGAGTATCAAACTGCTTTTGGTGAAAACGTTGTTCCCTATTACCGAGGCAGAAGCAGCGAAGCAAATACCAAGCAACTAGGTTACAACCGGATGTCGCTGCTCGATCGGGGTTTCGCCCAAATCGACAGTGCCGTCAAAGCATCTCAGTTAGTCTACGCAGTTGCCACCAACAGCGCTAACAGCATCAAGCCCTCAACCAGTCGAGGAGGCGCTTATGCCGCACCCGAAAAGATGTTCAAAATTGTGGTAACAGGGTCAAAGTTCGACAGACCTCGGCGCCGCAGTAACACGACATACGTTGTGGCAGGAGACAATATGAGTCCGCAAATTCAGCGGATCAATCGCACCTCTGGCAAAATTGTGAGCATCACCGAAATTATCTAAATCCAACAAAGATAAGAGGTTTAATAGATGGATTAAATTCATGTTTAGGGAGTTTTTTCTGATCTCTCTAATTATAATCATCTATCTCTAAATGTCCAAAAAATTGAAAGAAAATTGATGCTATACCAGTTTTCAAAAAGAATGCTACAATCTACTTCGTTGGGTCGATATCCTACCATCAACCTACCGTTATTAATGTTGTATGATTTTGGAGAACTGGTATTACATCATCTTGAGATGCTTAAAATAAAAATCCCAAATTTAGGATAATCGATTCGGGAGAATGTCAACTATATCGATCAACTGGCTTGACAAAATTAAATCTGAAATCCTCATCACGTTTTTTCTATCGACCATGAGTATTACACTCAATCGTATTAGAATGTTGCCACCACAAGCCGAAAAAAAGTTGCAATGCTGGATTCGCAGCCGTCATTTAATTTGTTCTGGCAATTTTTACATCTTTGAAACTATAGACTATAGCGCTATTGAGCGATTTACAGAGTCGATTACGGCTTTAGGAGGAACATTAATCTCGGTTCAGCCGATCGACAAAATTTGGATGGGCGATCACCGTCAAGTCATTCTATATCGTGCCAAAGCCAGTTTGCATACCCCTTGTCACAACCTCAAGCAATACTGGTTTAAATATGGTAGTTTCCAGACTAGGTTCGATCCCAGCTCTTGATCAGGCTGACACTGGTTAGCATTGTTGCAGCATTATTGTTTCCTGTTGGTGGCATCCTGATTTTTAGAGGAATTACGCAACCATTTTCTATGCTAAGTAACATTTTTATAGTTGCGATCGGTATTTTACTTGTGGTAGTGATTTGCCCTTATTTCAAACAGGAAGTAGCCCGACGGCGACGGGCAGAAGGTGTGCTGCGACAGCAAACCGATCGCGAACGGTTAGTCAATCAAATTGCTCAACACATTCGCCAGTCTCTGGATTTGGAAAAAGTGTTAGAAACGACTGTGGCAGATGTGCAGCGCTTTCTGGAAGCCGATCGCGTTCTCATTTACCGCCTGTGGCCAGACGGAACGGGCAGCGCCATTAACGAAACAGTGTTACCCCCTTATCCCGTCATTTTAGGAAGATCCTTCCCAGCAGAAGTGTTTCCCAGGGAGTACCATCAAGCTTATTCTCTAGGAAAAACCCGTCTGATTGCCAATATTGAAGAAGCCGATATCGAACCTTGTCTGACTGATTTTGTTCAACAATTTGGAGTCAAGGCCAAATTAGTTGTCCCCATCATCCAAGAACATCGGGAGGTTGAGGGAAATCCTTCTGTACCATATCTTTGGGGGTTATTGATTGCTCACCAATGCGATCGCCCGCGCACCTGGGAAACCTGGGAATTGGAGTTAATGCAGCAACTAGCGACGCAGGTGGCGATCGCCATTCAACAGTCTGAATTATACCAACAGCTTCAACAACTCAACGCCGAACTAGAACAGCGCGTCCAACAACGCACCGCAGAATTAGCTCACGCAAACGTCGCCCTGCGAGCCGAAATTGGCGAACGACAGCGCACCGAAGTAGAACTGCGCCACACCAACCACACCCTAAAAACCCTGATTACCGCCTCTCCTCGCGCTATCTTCACACTGGATATAGAGGGGTACGTCAAGATTTGGAACCCTGCCGCCGAACAGATGTTTGGTTGGACTGAAGCAGAAGTCATCAACCATCCCAACCCAATTTTTCTCGACGATCCCTTAGAAGACTATTCCACCCTCCGCAGCAATCTTTTGCAAGGAATCACATATAGTAGAGTCGAGCTGCGCCGCCACAAAAAAGACGGTAGTGCGATCGACATTATATTTTCCGCTGCCCCCTTAAAAAATAGTGAAAATCAGATTGACGGCATTGTCGCAGTGATTGCCGACATTACCGAACAAAACCAACAGGCACAACAGGTGCGGCTACTCCAGTCCGTTGTCGTCAACACAAATGATGCCGTCGTCATTACCGAAGCCGAACCGATTGACGAACTTGGCCTGCGCATTATCTATGTCAATGAAGCATTTACCAAGATCACCGGATATAGCCCAGAGGAAGTTCTGGGCAAAACACCCCGGATTTTGCAAGGTACAAAAACCGATTCCGCAGAATTAGACAAAATTCGGAGCGCCCTCTCCCGTTGGGAATCTGTCACCGTTGAAGTGATTAACTACCGCAAAAATGGCTCCGAATATTGGAATGAATTCAGCATTGTCCCCGTAGCCGATCGCACAGGTTGGTATACCCACTGGATCGCCATACAGCGAGACACAACCGGACGAAAACAAGCAGAACAAGCCCTGCGACATAGCGAAGAACGATTTCGATCGCTAATTGAAAATGCTCTAGACATCATTATGATTCTCAATACAGATGGCACCATCCACTACGTCAGCCCTTCTGTAGAAAAAGTCTTAGGATATCCAGTCTCTGAACTCGTGGGAAAGAAAATATTTGAACCAATTCATCCAGATGATTTTGCCACTACATACCACAGCCTCACCAATACTATTCAAAGTGCAGAAATCAGCCCTCCTCTTGAGTTCCGCTATCGCCACAAAGATAACTCTTGGAGAACCTTGGAAGCGATTAGCCAGCCTTTTATAGACAATGCCGCTACCACACAAATTATAGTCAATGCTCGTGATATCACCGAAAGAAAACGACTCGATGAAATTCGGTTAGCGCTGGAGCGTGAAAAAGAACTCAGTATTCTCAAAACCCACTTCTTCTCAATGGCATCCCATGAATTTCGCACCCCACTCAGTACCGCTCTGGCAGCAGCTCAAGTCCTAGAAAACAGTCCAGGCGCATGGAATGACTCCGAAAAGCGACTGAGAAACCTGCATCGAATTCAAGATTCTGTCAGGAATATGGTGCAGTTGCTCGATGATATTTTAACCATCAATCGCGCCGAAACTGGGAAACTAGAATTTAATCCAAAATTTTTGGTTTTAGACAAATTTTGCCATCAATTTGTCGAAGAAATTAGGCTCAGTACAGCCAGTCAGTATACCCTGACGTTTACCTGTGAAGGAAATCCCATTCCTGTTTGTTTGGATGAAAGGTTGTTGTCTTCTATTCTATCTAATATATTATCGAATGCGATTAAGTATTCGCCGAAAGGAGGCAATGTTCATCTTGGTCTAGAGTTTCAGTTAGACGCAGTTATCCTCCAGGTTCAAGATCGAGGAATTGGCATTTTTCCTGAAGATAGAAAGCAATTATTTGAACCATTTCACCGAGGCAAGAATGTCCGAACCATCCCTGGCACAGGATTGGGATTAATCGTGGTCAAAAAATGCGTTGACTTACACCAAGGCACTATTCAAATTACCAGTGAAGTCGGCCTTGGCACAACCTGCGTGGTAACGCTGCCGTTACTATAGCAGCAGGAAGTTCGGCCACGCACAATGTACGGGATTTCAGTTGACAGTTGACAGTTGACAGTTGACAGTTGACAGTTGACAGTTGACAGTTGACAGCGACCTCTACCTAGAAGGAAGAGGATTTAGTAAGTAGTTAAGCAAAATTAATTACATAATTATCTCCAAATTCTTTAAGAATTTTTTCGACAGATGAAACAAGAGAT